>CALEGL010000179.1 GCA_937876495.1 uncultured Bifidobacterium sp. | reverse complement strand
TCTGGATTCCGTGCACGACGCTGGCCGCTATGACGGCATCCCCGGCGTGGTCTCCTCGATAGCGGTCGTCAGGCATCTCGTCGAGGACGGGGCCGTGCAGCGTCTGCCCTTCGCCCTCGAGGCCGTGGCCTTCGGGGACGCGGAGGGCGCGCGGTTCGGCGCCACGCTTACCGGCTCCTACGCACTGGCGGGCGGATGGAGGGACGAATGGCTCGATCTGACGGACGCCGCGGGAATCACCATGCGGCAGGCCTTCCTCGATTTCGGTCTCGACCCCGACCGCGTGAAGGAGGCGGCCATCGACCGGTCGCAGGCGGTGGGATACCTCGAGTTCCATATCGAGCAGGGCCCGATCCTCGAGCAGCGGGACAGGGCCCTGTCCTCGGTGAGCTCCATCGCGGCGGCTTCGCGGTACATGGTCGCCGTCGTCGGGGAGTCCCGGCATATCGCCACCCCGTACGACCTCAGACGCGATGCGCTGACGGCCGCCGCGGAGATGATCGAGGCGGTGGATGCCATCAGCCGTGAGGCGGGGACGCGAGCCAACGTCGGCGAGATCTCCGCCGAGCCGGGAGGCGTCAACGTCATCGCCGGCCGGACGGTGTTCAGTCTGGACGTGAGGGCGGGAACCGATGAGCAGCGTGACGAGGTCTTCGCCAGGATCTGGAAGGCCTTCGACGAGGTGGCGGCCCGCCGTCGCGTGACGGTTTCGCGCCGGCTCATTCACACCGCGGATGCGGTGGTCTGCGACCCCGTTCTCCGCGACTGCATCGAGGAGGGCGTCGAGCAGGCCGAGGGGAAGCCGGCCTTCGGCCTCGTCAGCTTTCCGGGTCATGACGGCATGGCCGTCGCCGAGCTTCTTCCCATCGCGATGCTCTATGTGAGATGCCGCGGAGGAATCAGCCATAGCCCCGACGAGGCCGTACGCGAGGACGACGTCGCCTACGGCGCGGATGCCTTTGCGCGCGCGGTGCTGTCGGTGGCTCGACGGGTCGGCGAGTCGGATCCGTCCGCCGTTCCCGACTGGGAATGAGACATGACGGCGATCAGATCGTCCGGTGTCGTCCGGCGCCGGTGGAACGAGACGAAGGAGAAGCCATGAACGCAGCATCGGTCGGGGAGACCGGCGAGCCTCTGGATCTCATCATCCGGGGAAGCGTGCTGTCGCAGGGCGTCATCGCCCAGGCGGCGGTGGGTGTGCGCAACGGGAGGATCGCGCTGGTCTCGCCGGATTCCGACGTATCCGCCGAGGCATCCCGCGAGCGTCGTCTGGAGCCGGGCGAGGTGCTCATCCCCGGCATCATCGACAGCCATGTGCATATCAACGAGCCGGGCCGCACCGAATGGGAGGGGTTCGACTACGCGACCAGGGCCGCGGTGGCCGGTGGCGTCACCACCGTCATCGACATGCCGCTGAACAGCAACCCGCCGACGCTGACCGTGGACGCCCTGGAGCTCAAGCGTTCGGTGGCGGCGCCCAAGGCGTATTGCGAACTGGGGTTCTGGGGCGGCGTCGACGCGACGAACCTCGGCCGTCTGCGTCCCGTGTGGGATGCCGGGGTGTTCGGGTTCAAATGCTTCCTGTCGCCCAGCGGCGTCGACGAATACGGGTCGCTGAGCTACGTCCAGCTCAAGGACGCCATGGAGGAGATAGCCTCCTTCGGCGGCCGTCTCATCATCCATTCCGAGGATCCCACGGAGCTTGGCGCCCATGCCGGTCATGTGGGCGCGAGCTACCGGAGCTTCGCCGAATCCCGGCCTGCCTCCTGCGAGGCGACGGCCGCCGAGCGTATCATGGAGCTTGTCCGCCGGACGGGGTGCCGGACCCATATCCC
>CALEGL010000178.1 GCA_937876495.1 uncultured Bifidobacterium sp. | reverse complement strand
ACTCGGAGATCTGGTACAGAGCCAGGGGGTGCCCTATCCTGCCTTCCCTTCCCGGCTTTGCCCCCGCGCAGGCCCCACAACAGGCCGGCACGGGACCAACGCCGCGAAGGGAAGGCAGGATCGGCCACCCCCGCTTCATTCGTCATGGTCCACGACCCCTTCGAAATCTTGACGCGAACCGTTCAGCCGGCCCTCTGGCTCCTCATCTACGGTCAGACGTTCCAGCGACCGCACGCCATACCGACGGGCCGGCTGAGCTATCTGCAGTTCCTCGCCCCCGGCATCATCGCGCAATCCGCGCTGTTCATCTCGATCTTCTACGGGATCCAGATCATCCGCGACCGCGAGGCGGGGATTCTCGCCAAGCTGCTCGTCACCCCCACCCCACGCTCGGCCCTCGTCACCGGCAAGGCCTTCGCCGCCGGGATACGGGCCATCGCCCAGGTCATCGTCGTGGTCGTCCTCAGCCTGGTCATGGGCATCCGTATGAACCTCGGCCCGCTCGCCCTGCTCGGCGCCCTCGTCGTCGTCATGCTCGGCGCCGCGTTCTTCTCCTGCCTGTCGATGGTGCTCGCCGGCCTGCTGCGAGCGCAGAACAGGATGATGGGCATCGGCCAGGCGATCACCATGCCCTTGTTCTTCGCCTCCAACGCCCTGTACCCCATCTCCGCCATGCCCCGGTGGCTGCAGGTCCTGAGCGTCGCCAATCCCCTGAGCTACGAGGTCGACGCGTTGCGGCGGCTTCTCGTCTCCTCTCCGGGGAACATCCCGCTCGACCTGCTCGTCCTGCTCGTGTCCGCCGTCGTCGGCATCGCCGCCGCGGCAGCGCTCATAGGACGTCTCGGCCGCTAGCTCCGATCGGGCGTCACGCGGGCGTCGTAGGCGTCGACGAGGGGGAGGAACACCTCGTCGACGATGCCGCGAATCTCCTCGGGGGGCACGGGTCCCTGGAGCGTGAGGATCCTGACCTGAAGCATCTCGCCGGGGGCCGCGAGGACCCGGTCCGGCAGGTCGGCCGTCACCTCGCCACGGACGCGCGCCCTCCGCACGATCTCGTCCATGATCCGACGGACCGACGAGCGCGACCCCTCGTGCAGCGCGGTCAGGGGACGGATGTCCCTGACGTACAGGCCGATGGCCGTCAGCTGCATGAGCATCTCCGCACGCTTGCCGTTGAGCTGCCCCAGGAAGTCGATGACGTCACCCCGCAGCGAGCCGGTGTCCGGGACGGTGAGCACCCGGTCGCGGAAGCGGTGCCGGACGGTCGCGGCGAACAGGGAGCCGCGGTCCGGCCAGCGTCGGTAGAGCACGGGCTTGGAGGTGCGCGCGGCGGCGGCCACCGCCTCGAAGGTCAGCCCCTCGACCCCCCTGTCCTCGAGCAGCCCCCAGGCGGCGTCGAGGATGGCGTCCTCGAGCTCGGCGCCCCTGCGCCGCGTCCGTCCCGTCCCGTCCGTCATCGCTCCCCTTTCTCCATCCCTCGATGTCACCCGTCGACATCCGCGTTCGATGCGATCGCGCCGTCCTCGGACCAGGATCCGATTGGCGTCCGAAAGCGTCCGGAATCGTCATCCAATGAGATACGGTTGCGTATTCTATCATCCCGCCCTATCATCCGATTGGATACGCGACCGTTTCCTATTAGGTCGCGTCGGATTCGGACGACGGAGGAGATATGACGCGGAGACCATCGACGGAACTGTCGGACGACGACCCAGGCACGGCCGGTGAGGGCGAGCGGGATGCCGCGCCCGGACGCGGACGCGACGCGCACGGCGACCGGGTCCACGGCCATCCCGGGGGCCGGATCAACCAGGAGCTCAGGGCCATGCTCACGGCCATGGTCGTCGGCGGGCTCATGCCGATCATGAACACGACGATCACGACGATCAGCATGCCCACCCTCATCGCGGTCTTCCGTTCCACCGCCTCGGTCATGCAATGGACCATGACCGCCTATCTGCTCGCCCTGGCCGTCGTCATCCCGCTAGTCGGATGGGCCCAGTCCCGCCTCGGCGGACGAACGCTGTGGCTTGCGGGTCTCGGCGTGTTCATGGCGGGGTCCCTGGGCTGCGCCCTGTCCGGCGAGGTCGCCATGCTCATCGCCTCGCGCGCCGTCCAGGGCGCCGCGGCGGGGATCCTCATGACCCTCATGCAGACCCTGCCCATGCAGGAGGCGAAAAGACGGCGCCTGCCCGACCTGGCCGGCCTCATGGCCACCGTGTCGGTCCCCATCGCCATCGGCCCGATCCTCGGCCCCGTCATCGGCGGCCTCATCCTCAACTGGCTGTCCTGGCGGTGGCTTTTCCTCATCAATCTGCCCATCGGTGCGATCTCGCTCGGCCTCGCCGTCCCCGCGCTGCGCGACGACCGGGCGGAGAACACGAACGTCCCGCTGGACGTCCCCGGCCTGCTCAGCCTGTCCACGGGGCTGGCGCTGCTGCTCCTGGGGCTCTCCGACGTGGCCCGCGACGGCGGGCCCGCCCACACGGACGTCCTGCTCCCACTCGCCGCCGGCATCGCGCTCATGGCGCTGTTCGCCCTGCGGCCAAGGAGCCATGACCCTCGGCGCGCCCTCGTCGACGTGTCCCTGCTGCGCATCCGCTCCCTGCGGTCCTCCTGCGAGGCCGCATTCCTCGTCGGCGCCTGCACCTACGCCGCCCAGTTCCTCCTGCCCCTCTACTGGCAGGACCTGCGCCACCAGGGCGTGCTCGAGGCCGCCCTGCTGCTCACCCCCCAGGGCGTCGGCTCCCTGCTCAGCCGCATCGTCGCCGGAACGCTCACCGACCGACTCGGACCCCGGAACCTGTCCGTCCTCGGGTTCCTCGTCACCGCCCTCGCCACCCTGCCCCTGTGCCTCGTGGGACCCGGCACCTCCGACCTGTGGCTCTCCCTCGTCCTCCTCGTCCGCGGCGCGGCCCTCGGCATCCTCCTCATCCCGGTCCTCACCGTCGCCTACGTCGACGTCGGCGAGGACGCCGTCCCCCACGCCACGATCCTCACCCGCATGAGCCAGCAGGCCGGCGCCTCCACCGGCCCCGCCCTCGCCCCCGTCGCGCCCGCATCCCCCCCCCCCCCCGGCCTTGCCCCCCCCCAGGCCCTCCGCCCTCCCCTCCCCCCCACCCTCGCCCCCCCC
>CALEGL010000177.1 GCA_937876495.1 uncultured Bifidobacterium sp. | reverse complement strand
CCCCGCGGATTACCTCCGTCACAGCGGCGGTTCATGTCGAGCTCGCCGGACAGGTCTGCTCGGCAAGCCTCGGTCCCCTTCAGCTCTCCGGGACTGGTGGGGCGTCCGATTGCGCCGTCGGAGCGAGCCATGCGCCCGAGGGGAAGTCGATTATCGCCCTGGGGTCCACGGCGAAGAACGGCACCATCTCGACGATTCGTCCTCTGCTTGATACGGGCGCGGTCGTCTCCGTGAACCGCAACGATGTGGACTATGTCGTCACCGAGTACGGGATAGCCCGTCTCAAAGGTCGGACTCTCAGGGAGCGGGCGGCGGCCCTCACCGAAATCGCCCATCCCGACTTCCGGGACGAGCTGCGCGAGGCCGCTCGCCACTATCAGATCTGGTGACGGAGGGCGGCGTCGCGGAATCGTCCCGAAGGACCGCCCGTTGCCGAATCCGGTCATCCAAGGATCAACCGTCTGATCGGCTGACGATCATGACCATCAAATCCACCAATCGAAGGAACGTCGTAAGGAGACGTAGAGATATGAGCACCGAAACACAGGTCCAGGAACCCTTCGTCCAGCGTTGGTACATCTGGCATGCCAACCGTATCGACGCGCTGGACTCGCCTCATGGGTATCTGTCCCCAGTGTCCATCACATGGCTGTCCGATGGGGACAAAAAGACCGCGGAGTATTTCCCGGGCACATGGAGCGTATCGGGAAGCACCATCACCTACGAGCCCGAAGCCGAGAGCACCGTGACGAATGCCGGGCGTGACGTCGATTCCCAGGTGAGCTTCACCGCGAGGTTCAACGGCGAGGAGGATCTCGCCGTGTTCGACTCCGGCAGGTTCCGCGCGGAGGTCAAGTCCCAGCCGGATGCGATCCACAAGGACGCCAAACGCTTCTGGGTCCGCATCAAGGATCCGGAGAGCAGCCTGCGCCGCGGCTTCATCGACGTCCCGTATTTCGAGCTGTCGCGGGACTGGGTGCTTTCCGCAGCCTTCGAACCGTATGAGTCCACGAGGGTCTCCACGCAGGACACCGTGGCGAAAAGCGTGCTGCAGGTCCTGCCGACCATCGGCAAGGTGACGTTCACCTACGAGGGGAAGGACTATTCCCTGGAGGTCGTGGACGTCCACGGGACGCCGACGGTGTTCTTCGCTGATGCGACCAGCGGACATGAGACGTACGGCACGGGACGGATTCTTGAGTTCGGGCGGGCCGACGCCAAGCGCATCCACAAGATCGACTTCAACAGGGCGTACAACTTCCCGTGTTCCTTCACACCCTACTGCACTTGCCCCATACCGAAGCCCGAGAACAGGCTCCCCTTCGCCGTGCGCGCAGGGGAGAAGGTCCCCACCGAGACCGCCTACTGAGACCCGCATTCCATCCACACCGCATTCCATTCGGGATCGAAGGACGTTCATGAGCCAGCAGAACACTGATGACACTCGCCGGGAGGACCCCGTCATCGTCTTCGACCATGTGTCGAAGGTGTACGACGACGTCGAAGGGGGCTACAAGGCCCTGAACGACATCAATCTGACGATTGACAAGGGTGACATCTTCGGCATCATTGGTCTTTCCGGCGCCGGAAAATCAACGCTTGTGAGATGTATCAACGGCATCGAGAAGGTGACGTCGGGCCGTGTGGTCGTCGAGGGCAACGACATCGCCGGGCTCGGTGCCCGTGACCTGAGGTCGCTGCGCCGTCGCATCGGCATGATCTTCCAGTCGTTCAACCTCATGCCGTCCCGCACGGCCCTGGACAACGTCGAGCTCGCGCTGACCCATAGCGGTCTGAGCAGGGCGGACAGGCGCAAAAGGGCCAGCGAGCTTCTCGGCCTCGTGGAGCTGGGGGACAGACTCGACTCCTATCCCGCCGATCTTTCCGGTGGGCAGCGTCAGCGCGTGGGGATAGCCCGGGCGCTGGCCAACAACCCGGACGTCATTCTCTCCGATGAGGCCACCAGCGCGCTGGACCCTCTGACGACGTCCGCCATCCTCGACCTGCTTGCACGGCTGAACAGGAAGCTGGGCATAACGATCGTCGTCATCACGCACCAGATCTCCGTGGTCAAGCGCCTGTGCAACAAGGTCGCGGTGATACAGAAGGGAAGGATCGTCGAGAAGGGGGACGTGTACTCCGTCTTCGCCGACCCACAGGCGGAACAGACGCGCCAGTTCGTCGAGAACACCTCGAATCTCGGCCATGCCGAGGGGATCCTCGATGAAGGTGGACGGTACATCCGGATCTCGGACGACGAAACCGTGGTGCGGCTTCGCTACAGATCGCAGGAGGTGTCCGAGGCGCTCATTTCGCAGGCCACGCGGCGGTTCGGCATGGACTTCAACATCCTCTTTGCTGACGTATCCGTCGTCGGAGGCGCGCCTCTGGGCGGGACCGTGGTTGCGTTCCGCGCGTCCGGCGAGCGTCGGGCGGAGGTCCTGGACTTCTTCAGGAAGCGCAACATTGTCGTCGACATTCTGCGCGAGGGAAAGGAGTCATGATGGACCTTCTTGCACGGCTGTTTCCCGACATGGCCGACAG
>CALEGL010000176.1 GCA_937876495.1 uncultured Bifidobacterium sp. | reverse complement strand
CACCAAGGGCAAGACCACCCCCGCCTGGCTCCTACACGCCATCCTCGACGCCGCCACCGGCGGACGCTGCGCCCTGCTCTCCTCCGTCGCCAACACCGTCGACGGCCACACCATGCAGGAATCCAGCCTGACCACCCCCGAATCCCTCGACGCGATGCGCATGATGCGCCAGGCCGTCGCCAACGGCATGACCCACCTGGTCATGGAGGTCTCCTCCCAGGCCTACAAGGTCCACCGCGTCGACGCCCTCACCTTCGACGCCGGCGCCTTCCTCAACATCAGCCCCGACCACATCAGCCCCATCGAGCACCCCACCTTCGAGGACTACCTGTACTGCAAGCGCCGCATCGTCACCCACAGCCGCCGCCTCGTCCTCGGCGCCGACAGCGCCCACGCCGACCTCCTCCGCCAGGACGCCCATGCCGCTGGCATCCCCGTCACCACCTTCGCTCTGCATGACGCCCGACGCCACACCCCCGCCGACATCACCGTCAAGCCCCTTCACGAGGACTCGAGCTTCAGCATTTCTCTGGGGGCCTCGGGAGGGAGCAGAGTCTTTGATCTGCATCCGTCCATGCCGGGCGAGGTCAACGCACTCAACGCCGCCGCGGCCGTCTCCCTCGCGCTGGCCGTTGGAGTGGAACCCGAGGGACTCGCACCGGCACTTCATGCGATGGAGAGGGTGACGGTCCCGGGACGCATGGAAAGGCTCATCTCCCCGGACGGCATCATCGGCTACGTCGACTTCGCCCATAACGGTTCAAGTACCGCTGCTCTGCTTGATTACGTGGCTGACCGCTACGGGAATCGCAACCCACGCGTCATACTCGTCACCGGATCCGCCGGAGGCAAAGCCATCGACCGGCGTCGCGAAATCGTCCAGGCCGCACAGGGACGCGTGGAATCCTACGTCTTCACGCTCGACGATCCGAACTTCGAGGATCCCCGGGATATCGCCGAGGCCATGCAGTCGGAGGTCCACGACCAATCCGCCCGGACCACCATCGTCATCCCCCGCGAAGACGCCATACATGAGGCCGTGGCCGACGCCCGCCGACATCCGTCGCGATTCAACGTCATACTCGTCATCGGCAAAGGCGAGGAGACATGCAACATCATCCGGGGTGAGAAGGTGCCTTATGCGGGGGATGCGGCAATACTAGGAAGGGAGCTTGACTCGGGAGCCGACCGGCATGCTGACGGCGCAGGCCCCGTGGAAGGCTCGTGAGCGCAGACCGCGACCGGGTCCGGGGACGGTCGGCCACGGAGTATGGTGGGCTGCGGATTCCGGCTCTGGCACGCCGGAGCACACCCCGGGTCTGCATGGCCCGGGCGTGAAAGAGCAGGAGGAGGAACCCGGTGATCACCGTCGAACGGACAACGCCCGAGTCGATTGAGCAGGAGGCCACGCAGCGAGGCGTCACGCTTCCCATCGAGCAGACCCCCACATGGATGCGCTATCAGAGCACCATCTCAGGCAGAGCACCATGGGGCGGTCTTCGCATACGCTCGGACGACCGGACGGCGGCCGTCATAAGCCTCGTTGACTTCACCACGCACGGCTACCATTTCCTGCGGTCCTGGCACGGTCCCGTCTGGATGGACGGAAAACCCGACGAGACCCTCGAACGGGACGCGCTGCTCGCCGTGGCTCGCGAGGTTCATCGGCTGGATCGCCGTCAGGTCTTCCTGCGCTGCGGGATATGGCAGGACGGCGACTGGACGCGACCGGTTCTGTCCTCGGTGCCGTACGACAGCACGGTGGTCATCGACGTGACCGGAGGGGACGACGCCATTCTCTCCCGGATGAAGCGCCGGGGACGGCGGGACGTGCGCAAGTCCCTGCGCGAATGCCCGGCGACCTGCGCCGACGAGACGTCGAAGGCCATGAAGTCGTTCGCGGAATACTACGACGTCATGGTCGAGACCGGACGCCGGGACGGGTTCGCCCCTGCTCCGATAAGCGACTACTCGGAGATGATCGAAGCCCTCGGCCCCGACCACTGCCGGGTCTTCGCCGCACGCGTCGAGGGGCGCGTCGTCGCCTGGTCTCTGGTGACCCTGAACTCAGGAGTGGCCGTGCGCTACTACGCGGCCATGCGCACCGACGCCATGCGGATGCACGTGACCGACCGTCTGCTGTACGGAGAATGCTGCGAGCTGGGGCGCCAGGGCGTCACCGCCTACGACCTCATGGGCATCGGCAGCGACTTCTCCCCCAGTCTCAAAGGGCTCAACGAGTTCAAGACCAAGTTCACCGAGGAGATCACCACCATCGCCCCCGACAGGGACGTTCCGATACGCCGAGCGTTCTATGGAGCACTGCACTGCGCCAGGAAGGCCTTGCCGATCATCAGGCACGGTCTGCGGCATTAGTCAGCCCCGATCCTCCCTCGGCTCCGGTTTTCCGTCCCGGTCCCGACCTCCGGCAGCCGCTGGCTGATGACGGCCGTCACGCCGTCGGAGCGCATCGTCACGCCGTAGATGTCGTCGGCGATGGACATCGTGCGCTGCTGATGGGTGATGACGATGAGCTGGGCGTGTTCGCGCAGGCGCTTCATCGCCTCGAGCAGCCTGGTGAGGTTGACGTCATCCAGAGCGGCTTCCACCTCGTCCATGACGTAGAACGGGCTCGGACGAGCCGTGAAGATGGCGAACAGCAGAGCGAGGGCCGTCAGCGAGCGCTCCCCTCCGGACAGCAGACTGAGCTGGCGCACGCGCTTGCCGGCGGGGCTGGCCTCGACGACGACCCCCGAGGAGAGCAGGTCGTCGGGATTCTCGAGACGCAGATGTCCGCGACCCCCCGGGAACAGCGTGGAGAAGACCTTCTGGAAGGCGGCGGCGGTGTCCTCGAAGGCGGATTGGAACACCTCCGTCATGGTGGCGTCGATGCCCTTCACCAGCTGAAGCAGGTCCCGACGTCCCGAAGCGACGTCGTCGCGCTGCGAGACGAGGAAGCGATGCCTCTCCTCCAACGCGTCGTACTCCTCGGCGGCCAGGGGATTGACCTTCCCCAGCGCCTGCAGACGACGGGCGGCCTCGTCGCGACGCTTCTCCTGCTCCGCGCGCACGTACGGCACGGTCCGGTAGACGACGGAGTCATCGTCCGGCGATGAATCGTGCAGCGGGACCGGATTGCCGTCGTCATCAAGCACGGGGACGGGGACGTCGGGCCCGTAGCCTTCGATGAGCTCGTCCAGACCCATGCCGAAGTCATCGGCGGCGGCGCCCGTCAGCCGATCGAGACCGGCCGCCGTCCTCTGGCCCTCCATATCCAGCTCATGGGAGCGTGCCTGAAGGCGGGAGACCTCAGGTTCGATCTTCTCCCGATCGGCTCGCAGAGCGCGAAGACGCTCGTTGGTTCCGGCCAGCTCGCTGCGCAGCCTGTCGCGCCGGTCCTCCACGCGTTCACGGGCGACATCGGCCAGGGTCGCCGCCCGCCTCGCCTGCACCGCGATGACCTCGGCACGTCGCGCCTGCGATTCGGCCGCCTCGTTGCGTTCCCGGATGCGTTGACGCCGCCGTTCCGCCCCGTCCGCCTCGTCGGCAAGCATCCCCGCCTGCCGGGTCAGGGATTCGTGGCTTCGCCGGGCGTCCTTCCAGGCCAGCGTCGTCTCCATCTCACGACTACGCGCCGCAGCCAGGGAGCGCTCGAGCTCCCCTTCGCGCCGCGCAAGCTCGTCGGGGTCGGCATCCGGACCGTCACCCTGCTGCGAAGCCTTCTCGAGGGCACGGCGCAGGTCGTCGAGCCGGGAACGGTGGGACTCCTCGTCCCGCGCGGCCTGCCCACGCCGGTCGTCCAGCTGTCCGAGCCGCCTGTCGACGTCCTTGACGCGACCACGGAGGGACTCCCGCGCCTTGTGTTCCTCGCGCAGACGGACGCGGACCTCGGTGAGCTCCTTCTGACACCGTTCCACGGCCGCACGGGCCTTGTCACGGGCATCGGAGAGGCGCGCCACATCCTTGGCGACCGTGGATGCATCACTGCGGAATCCGGCCGCCAGGCGACGCGCATGCTCACGCTGGGAGGCAAGCAGAAGATCCGAGGCCGCATCACCTGATCCTGCGACCACGCCGACCCGTCCGACGACCATTCCTGCGGGCGTGACGGCGATGCGCCAGCGCGGATCGCGAAGAGCCTCGTCCGCCGCGTCCGGATCGTCGACGGCCGCCACATCGGCCAGCAGCCCACGCACGGCGTCCCGGACACGCTCGGCGAGCGTCAGGTCATCAGCCTCCGGATCCGCATCCACACGGAAGGCGAGGGATGAGGGGGTCGCGGCGCCGCCGGCGGCGCCGGAGAGCGGATGGATGACGGCGAGACGTCGCGACTCCCCCTGGAGGACGTCGACCGCCATTCTCAGGGCATCCGCACGACCGGCGACGACCACGGAGGAGGACAGCGCCCCCAGTGCGCGATCCACGGCCTTCTCCCAGCCGTCGGTGACGCGGATCATGTCGGAGAGCCGGCCGCGAATAAGCGAGGCGTCCTGGGGGTCGGGAAGCTCCGACGCTCCACGGCCGGCGAGCGTCTCCTCCAGGGCAGCCGCCTTCGCCTCCTCGGAGATGGCCGAGGATTCGGCGTCCCTCTGGCGTCGCTGCGCCGCCGCCAGCTCCTCCTGGCGATGCGACAGAGCATCGCGCGCATCCTCGAGCAACGCCTCGGCCTGATGCGGCGCATCGTCGGACGTCTGCGGAGCCGCATCAAGCTCCGCATGAAGTTCGTCGCTCTGCCGCTTCAGGCGCTCATGCTGCTCGTCGAGATCACCAAGACGCGAGGCGGCCAGCTGCACGGCCGCCTCCTCGGTGGAGATGAGCTGCCGCAGCTTCGCCTCGCGTCCCTCGCGATCCCTCGCCGCCTGCCTCAGCTGGGTGAGGGTCTGTCTCACTGCGGCAAGCCGACGCTCATCTTCGGCGCGGGCCTCGACGGCCTTGTCGCAGTCAAGACGCCGCTCGGCCACCCGACGCTCCATATCGGCGGCCTGTGTCGCAAGCTCCTGCGCACGGGAGCGCAGGATCCCGGGATCCTCTCCCAGGTTCTCGGTCATCGAGGCGCGCTCCGAACGGGCCCTCTCGGTGGCGACCGAGTCCAGGGAGCGCAGCCGCTCGGCGAGAGAGGACAGGTCATGCCACTGCCTTTCGCACAGCGCGAGGTCGGGGTCGGATCCCGTGGACTTCTCCTCAAGCGCAATGATGTCCGCACGCAGCGATTCCAGCCGGCGCGTCGCCTCGGCCAGCCGTCCGGCGACGTCCTGCGCCTCGGCGGCCGTGTGTTCGGCACGACGGCGGAGTGCCTCCGCATCATCCGCGGCGATGCGGGCCTTCGCGTCCCTCAGGGCCGCAGCCATCCGGTCGGCGCGTTTGGACATCCTGGCCTGGCGTCCCAGCGGCTTGGGCTGCCGGCGGATCTCGTCGATGGGGTCGTCCAGTCTGGCGAGGTTGTCCTGCGTGGCCTCCAGCTTGCGCAGCGCCCTCTGCTTGCGCTGCCGATGCTTGAGGATGCCGGCCGCCTCCTCGATGAACGCCCTGTTCCCCGCGGGGTCGGCACGAAGGATCTCGTCGAGGCGACCCTGGCCGACGATGACATGCATGCGCTGGCCGAGGCCCGTGTCGCTGAGCAGCTCCTGGACGTCGAGAAGCCTGCACTGCCGGCCGTTGATGGCGTATTCGGAGCCGCCGGACCGGAACACCGTGCGGCTGATGGACACCTCGGCGTAGGGGATGTCGAGGGCGTGGTCGGAGTTGTCGATGGTCAGCGTCACCTGCGCACGACCCAGCGCCGGACGGGACGGCGTTCCGGCGAAGATGACGTCCTCCATGGCCGTGCCGCGCAGGGCGCGAGCCCCCTGCTCCCCCATCACCCAGGCGAGGGCGTCGACGATGTTCGATTTGCCGGAGCCGTTGGGGCCGACCACGGCCGTCAGCCCCGGCCCGAAGCGCAGCGTCGTGGCCGAGGCGAAGGACTTGAAGCCCCTGAGGGTCAGCTCCCTGAGATACATGCGCCGGACCGAGCCTAGGCCTTCGCCCGCTCGGACTTAGGCTTGGCGAGATCCGGATCCGGGGTCTCCCTGAGCAGGGTGCGCGCGTCTCCCGCGGTGACGAAGCTGCCGCAGACGAGCACGCCGCGCCCGTAGCCAACGCCAAGCTCGTCGCCGGCGTCGACGAGATCCACGGCCCGCTGGATGGCGTCGGGAAGCGCATCCTCCCGAAGCACGCGGTCCCGTCCGAACACGCCCACGGCGATCCTCTCGAGCTCATCCGCCGGCATGACCCGGTCCCTCCACGAGTTCTCGGTGACGACCACCTGGCTGAGCAGCGGCTCGAGCACGCCGAGATACTCCTCGACCTGCTTGTCGCGCATCATCGCGACCACGCCCACGAGCTGCGTGAAGGCGAAGTTCTCCTCGAGGGCCGCGCGCAGCGATTCGGCGGCGTTGACGTTGTGCCCGCCGTCGATGATGATCAGCGGCGAGGTGCGCACCCGTTCGATGCGCCCCGGCACCGTCACGGTGGACAGGGCCTGCGAGACGATGTCCGCGTCCAGCTGTCCGGCGACGGGGATGACGGTCTCGGCCGCGGCGAGCGCGGCGAGCGCGTTATGGGCCTGATGGGATCCGAACTTGTCGATGGGCGTCTCCTCGTAGACGCCGTTCGTCGTGCGCAGCGTGGCCACCTGGCCACCGACGGCGGGCATGCGCGAGACCACCTCGATCTCCTCGCCGTCGCGCAGCACGGTGGCATGCGCCTTCCGAGCGGCGTCCATGAGGATGGGCATGACCTTCTCCTCGTGCGGCTGGGGTCCGATGATGGCGGTGCATCCGGGCTTGATGATGCCGGACTTCTCGGTGGCGATCTGCTCCACCGTATCCCCCAGCCACTGCATGTGATCCATGTCCACGGGCCCGATGATGGCCGCGTCGGCGTCGAGCACGTTCGTCGCGTCCCAGCGGCCGCCCATGCCGACCTCGACGACGGCCACGTCCACAGGGGCGTCGGCGAAGCGCCAGATGGCCATGGAGGTGAGCACCTCGAAGAAGCTCATCGGCGGCTTGCCGAGCTCGGCCATCCGGGCGTCGACGAGCCCCACGAGGTCTCGAATCTGATCCCACACGTCGATGAAGTCGTCGTCGGAGACGGGCTCGCCATCGATGGCGATGCGCTCGTTGATCCGCTCGAGATGCGGCGAGGTGTACAGCCCGGTGCGCAGCCCGTAGGCCCGGCAGATGGCCTCGGCCATGCGCGCTGTGGACCCCTTGCCGTTGGTGCCGGTGATGTGGATGACGCGGAACGAGTCCTCCGGATGCCCCAGAAGGTCGAGCATCATCGTCATGCGGTCGAGGTCGAGGTTCGTCGTGTTGTGCTCCGGCGGCCGGCTCATGATGTCCCGCACGACGTCCCTCATGCTTTCGCCGTACCTGTTGGGATGCTCGAATGACATGTGCTGGCGACGCCCCTTCGACTCGTAGGTTCCCTCCGGCCGCCCAGGCGACCGCGCGCCCGGCGGACCGGACGCCTCCGCGCGGTTCCGCCGCGCTTCGGTCACCATTCTAGAAGGCATCCGCGAGCGCGTGCCGCCGCGGCCTCGTTTGCGCGCAGGGATGAGGCCGACGCGCGCCTCTCGACTACGATGGGCCGCGGAACAGACGCGCCGCCGTGCCTGCCAGGCCGCTCCGGGCATTCCTCCGGGGACGACCGAACGGGAGCATGCGGACGCGTTCCGACGAGAATCGGAACCCGTCAGGGCGGGAAGCACCAGGACATCGGAGGATAACATGGAGGACGTCATCACGCCGAACGACAGACGATACGAGCAGGAGGAGCGCGGCCACGCGCCCGGGGACGACCAGCCGATGTCGGACAGGGTGAACAACCGCTCCCTGCGGCCCGACAGCCCGGCCTTCCGCGAGTTCATGACCACCGGCTGGGACAACCGCGAGCCCGACGTCCATGCGCTGCCCTCCAGCGCCTTCACCCCGAAGCGTCTGGAGGAGCTGGGGCGGCGCTTCCCGGGCGAAAGGCTCGTGATCCCCGCAGGGCAGCCGAAGGTGCGCAACAACGACTGCGACTACGCCTTCCGCCCCGACACGGCCTTCGCCTACTACACGGGCCTGGGCCAGGACTATGAGGCGGGCGCGGTTCTCATCCTCGACCCAGTGGACCCGTCGGGTCCCGAAGCCGCGAAGGGCGTGACGCACCATCCGGAGCTTTTCGTGGCGCCCCGCGCCGACAACAGCACCACCGACTATTACCGCGACCCGCACTACGGCGAGTACTGGGTGGGTCCGCGCGCGGGCCTGCGCGAGCTGCAGGCGATGACGGGCATCGAGACCCATGACATCGCCCAGCTCGAGGACGCCATCGGCAAGGACGTCGGCTCCGAGGCCGGTGCGGTGAAGGTGCGCGTCATCCGCGAGACCGACCCCGAGCTCACGGGCCGCGTCGAGGCGATCCGCCAGGCCAACGGCTTCCCGGACTCCGGTCATAACGAGGGCGACGACGACAAGCTCCACGAATTCGCCTCGGAGCAGCGCATGGTCAAGGACTCCTATGAGGTCGGTGAGATCCGGCGCGCCGTGAAGGCCACGAAGCATGGCTTCGACCGTCTTCTCACCCGTCTGCCGCACGTCATCGGCCGGTCGCGCTCTGAGCGCATCCTCGAGGGCGCGTTCAATTCCGTGGCCCGCGAGGAGGGCAACGCCGTCGGATACGACACCATCGTCGCCTCCGGCGCCCATGCGCCCATCCTCCACTGGATGCGCAACACCGGCGTGGTGGGGGCGGGTGAGATGCTGCTCATCGACGCGGGCGTCGAGGTGGACAGCCTGTACACCGCGGACATCACCCGCACCTTCCCCGTGGGCGGACACTTCTCTCCGCTGCAGCGCCGGCTGTACCAGACGGTCCTCGACTCCCAGCAGGCCGGCTTCGAGGCCGCACGCCCGGGGGCGACCTACTCCGACATCCACCACGCGTGCATGAGGGTCATCGCCCAGCGCCTGCATGACTGGGGGATCCTCCACGTGGACGTCGAGGAGGCGCTCTCCCCCGCCGGCCAGCAGCACCGCCGGTGGCTGGCGTGCGGCGTGGCCCATCATCTGGGGCTGGACGTGCACGACTGCGCGCAGGCGCGCTACGAGTCCTACCAGGGCGCAACCATCACACCCGGCATGACCTTCACCATCGAGCCTGGGCTGTACTTCGCGCAGAACGACCTGCTGCTGCCTCCGGAGATGCGCGGCATCGGCATCCGTATCGAGGACGACGTGCTCATGACCGCCGACGGTCCCGAGTGGATCTCGAAGGACATCCCCAAGCAGATCGACGACGTGGAACGCTGGATGGCCGAGCGCGCCGCCGCGCGGGAGGACGAGTGACGACCCCGGAGTTCGTCATCGAGCTGCGGCGCTCCATCGGACATGCGCCTCTGTGGCTGTCGGGCATCACGGCCTACGTGAGGGACGGCGAAGGGCGCGTGCTGCTCGGCCGTCGCGCGGATACAGGTCTATGGGCGCTTGTGTACGGGATCATCGAGCCCGGCGAGCAGCCAGCGGACACGGTCGTGCGCGAGGTGCGGGAGGAGACGGGCGTCGACGTCAAGGTCGAGACCCTGGTGGCGGTCTCGTCGTCCCCACGTCTCGTCACCTATCCGAACGGCGATCAGGCGCGGTACCTCAATCTCAGCTTCCTGTGCCGGCCTGCCGCCGGAGGGAACGACCGGCCTTCGGTGTCGGACGACGAAAGCCTCGAGGTCGGCTGGTTCCGCCGGGACGCTCTGCCGAGCCCTCTGACGGAGAGCACGGTGGACAGGATGCGCGAGGTCGAGGAGTGGCTGGAACGGTCCGCGGGACCGGGGCGTGACCGCGCGGCCTCGTTCCAGGTCGGCTGAGGCCGCGCATCGGAACGGCTGTAACGGCTCGCGTCGGCAACGGTGCCGACGCGCGGCGGTCCGCGAACCACGTCCGGCTGAGGCGTGCGTGGTTCGCGGTCCGCTCACCGGGCCGGTGGCCATGAGGTCGTGAAGCCGCCCGCGATGCCCGCGCTGCTCTCGGGGGCACGGCACCGGCCGGGGTGACAGGAGCCGGCGGGGGGAGCGAGCCGGGGGGGGCTCCATGATCCGG
>CALEGL010000175.1 GCA_937876495.1 uncultured Bifidobacterium sp. | reverse complement strand
GGGCGGGGGAGGGCGCGCGGGGGGCAGTGCACGCCGGACGGGGCCTGGGCCGGGCTCCCTGGGCAAGAGTCGGCGGGGATGGTCGGCGGATTCGGGCCGTCGATCGGAGGGACTGACCGGACCGGGCGTCAGGCGTAGGGCCGGGAGACCATATCCAGGGCGGTGACGTCCTGCTCGTCCAGGTCGAGCGTGACGGATGCCAGCAGCGCCGGAAGCTGTGAGGGGATGCGGGCCGAGGCGATGGGCGCGGCGACGCCCGGGCGGGAGCGCAGCCAGGCCAGGGCCACGGTGGCGGGGGAGACCCCGTGCCGGCGGGCCACGGCGTCCAGCGCGTCCACGACGCCGAAGCCCTCCGGCGTGAGGAATCCGGCGACCATGCCGGCCCTGTCCACGCCCTCGGCGTCCTTCGGGGAGCGGTACTTGCCGGTGAGGAATCCGGCGGCCAGGGAGAAGTAGGGGAAGACGGCGAGGTTCTCCCGCCGGACGACGTCGAGCAGAGAGGACTCGAAGTCATGACGGTGCACGAGGTTGTAGTGCGGCTCGAGGGCGACCGGAAGCGACAGGCCGTTCCCGCGGGCTATGCGGAACCACTCGGCCACGCGGTCGGCGGAGTAGTTCGACAGTCCGATGGCGCGGATCTTGCCGGCTTTCACGAGAGCGTCGAAGGCCGCGGCGGTCTCCTCCAGGGGCGTCGAGGGATCGTCGAAATGCGCGTAGTACAGGTCGATCCTGTCGGTTCCCCGACGCAGCAGCGACCCGTCGGCCGCCGCGGCAACCGTGGAGGCGGAGAGGCCCTTGTACTGGGGGTGCTCGCTCACCTTCGTGGCGACGAGCACACGGTCGCGTCTCCCGGATGTCGCCAGCCAGCGGCCGAGGATGATCTCCGATTCGCCGCCGGAATGGCCGGGCGCCCAGGAGGAGTACATGTCGGCGGTGTCGATGAGGGTTCCTCCGGAGTCCACGAAGGCGTCGAGCACGGCCCGGCCGTCGTCCTCGGAACTCGTCCATCCGAAGGTGTTGCCTCCGAGGACGAGGGGGAGGAGATCGGCGGACGATCCGTCGGCGAAGCGGAGCGTCGTCCGGTCCGCGGCGTCGGGGGAATCGGATGGGGCCTCCTTCGGATGCATACGCGGTCGATGGGACCGGGCATGGGATGTGGTCGCCGGCGTTCATGCGCCGGATTCCTCCATCCTCGCGCCGGCGAAGGAGGGCGATGCGGGGTTCCGCTTCGGGAGAAGAGCCGGGATCCGGTTCCGTGCGACCCATCCTCGTTACGGCGTACGCATGCCGTCATGCTCCGGCGGGGCTTCTCCCCTCCGAATACGCGACGGGCGGAGCCCCGCAGGAGCTCCGCCCGTCGCGTATCCGGACGCGGAACGAAACCGTCAGCCCTTGGCGATGGTGGTTCCGGCCTTGGCGCCCGCGGACAGGTCGTCGATCTCGGTGATCTCGAGCACCGGCACGACGGCGGGCTTCTTGGTGCCCTTCTCCTCGGCGACCTTCACCTGCGCGTCGTAGACGGCGTCGTCCTTGTGGAGCACGACGTTGCCGCGGAAGCGATAGCCCTTCTTCTGCGCGAGGTTCGCATAGGCCACGACGAGCGGGCTGCCGTCCTCGAGGTTGCGGTAGTGCTGTCCGGCGGTGCGCTCGTGATAGGCGAGATGGTTGTCGTCCAGCACGAACATCGACATCTTCGGGCCGATGTTGAGCTCGCCGTCCTTGCTGATCGTGGTGATCCAGGCGAGGTTGTTCGCGATGAACTCCTTCATCTCCGGTGTGAGCGTTGCCATGGTGGGGTCCTTTCCCTTGTGAGTGCGACCGACCTCTCCAGATTATCGCCGGCCGGGCCTTTCGGCGGGCGGTGTGAGATACTTCACCAATCACGTCGTCATCTCGCCAGGGGTGCGACTCCGTGGCCGGGCGTCGTCTCGGGAGCCGGGAGAGTCGTCGCCATCCGGCCTGTGGTGCGGGAAAGCCCCTCCGAGAGTCCTCGCGTGTTCACGACGGGAGCAGGATAAGGTGGCAGGTGCCGGTGACCTGATCCCCGGCATGGGCCGTATGCGGCGTCGGATGGGTCGGGAGGCATGCGCGTCCGCGCATCGGGAGGGTGTGGATGATTTCCCCGGATGGTGGCGGAATCGGCTCCGCGCGGAGCCGTCTTGCGCAGATGGAAAGCCGCATGTCGCGGTCCTTCCCGCCGAATCTGGCGAGGATGATGCTCGTCGCCTGCGCGGCGCTGTGGGGCGCCAGCTACGTCGTCGCCAAATTCGTCATCGCGACCATCCCCCCGCAGTGGCTCATGTTCCTCAGGCTGTCCGGGGCCTGTCTCATCATGCTCGCGCTGTTCCACCGCAGCATCCTGCCGGCTCTGCGCCGTGACATTCTCGTCCCCGCCCTGGTTGTCGGAACCACGTACTTCGTCTCCATGGACACACAGACGATCGGTCTGCTCACCGTCGACCCGGGGCGCAGCGCCTTCCTGTGCTCCGCCTACTGCGTGCTCACCCCCTTCGTTCTGTGGGCGGTGACCCGGCGGACGCCCAGATCGATCCATATGGTGGCCGCCGTCATCTGCATGGCCGGAGTGGGCTTCGTCGCGCTGCGTCCCAGCTCCGCATCCCTTCAACTGTCCTCGGGCGACTGGCTGACTCTGTGCAGCGCTCTGTTCTTCGCGCTGAACATCGTCTCCCTGGGCGTGTATACGCGCCGCTTCAACCCGATAGCCATGACCTTCGTGCAGTTCGCCGTATCCTCCGTGATGTTCCTCGTCGGGGCGCTCGTCACCGAATCCGCGCCGACCGTGCGGTGGCTGTCGCCGGGAATCATCGGAGGGTTCCTCTATCTGCTGCTTGGAGCGACAACTCTCGCCCAGGTCATGCAGAACATCGGCCTCGCCCATGTGCCGACGGCCAGCGCTTCCATCATCATGTGCAGCGAAAGCCTGTTCTCCGTGCTCTTCTCAGCCGTCTTCTGGGGGGAGAGCATCGGGTGGACGTCCCTGGTCGGGTTCGCGCTGATCTTCGTCTCCATGCTCATGTCCTCCGTGGAATGGAGACGGGACCGCCTCCGTCCGGGTCGCTGGCGCATCCCCCACGGTCTGCGCTGAGAGGGGTCCGTCAAGGCCGGTTGCAGCGACGTGGAATTCCTCCGGCGCCTCACGTATTCCGGAGGCCTCTCGGCGTCATCCGCCGCGATTGCGTCTCGGACGCCGCCGTCCGGGTTGTCGTCGCCGTCATGAGGGGATTCGGGGGACGTCCGGCGGATTGTCAGAATCGCTCTGTCCGGGTCGACTAGGCTTCATACCGTGTGGAAGTTCTTCCGAGGCATGTCATGGACGCAGATCCTCGCCGGAGCGCTGGCGGCGGTCACGTCCTTCGTGCTCGCCGCGCGCATCGGCATTGCGGGCTCGGTGATCGGCGTTGCCGTCGGGTCCATCGTGTCGGCCGTCGCATCGCAAATCTACCAGAACGTCCTCAGGGAGTCGTCCAGGAAAATCCATGACTCCTCCTCATCCGATGACGATGACGGGGAGAAGTCTTCGCATGGCTCCGGAGGAATCTCGGGCGGTTCGGATGAGAAGGATGACGTCGGGGGAGACGTCTCGACCATGGCATCCGTCACCCGGCCCCGCGTCGTGCGCAGCGACGCGATGGGCGGCGAGGCGCACGACGGAACGGTCGAGGCCGGATCCCCGACGACCGATGCCCTTCATGGCGAGGCTTCGACGGTTGCGGAATCCACGCGGACCCGGGAATCCTCCGGGACGGCCGAAGCCGGGGCCTCGGCGTCCGTGACGGAGCCGACCGAACGTCTGGCCGCCGTCCCCGGGGCCGACGTCCTCCCGGCCGTCCGTGACGGCTCCGCCGCCATGTCCGCGTCCTCGCGTCCGGCCGTCGCTGCCAACCGTCGCACGGGGAAACGCGCCGTCCGCCGAGCCCCCGCGCGACGGTCGGGAAGGGCGTCCAAGTCCTCGCGGTCCGCCCCCACCCGCCGGATCGCGATTACCGTCCCCGCGGTCAACGCCCTTCTCCCCCCTCTTCCTGCCCCCGGCCTGGTGCTGGTCGTCACCCCCGGCCCGCGCCCGGGTTCCGTCGGCCCCGCCCCTCTCTACCACCACCCCCACGCAGCCCCGCCCCGGC
>CALEGL010000174.1 GCA_937876495.1 uncultured Bifidobacterium sp. | reverse complement strand
CCGGATGCTCCGGGGACGCGCCCACGGCGCCCGGCGGCTTCCACGCCGTCGTCGACAGGCTGTGGTCGATGAGGCAGATGGTGGGCTCGTACGTCGGATACAGCCGTGCCATCCACAACTTGGGGGCGCCGGTTTCCACGAGGGTCGGCCGGTCACGCTCCACCGCACGGCGGGTGTCGTACACGATGCGCTGCGGCTTCATCGGGAAGCTCGGGTCGTCGCGGCAGGAGAGGTACTCCTCCTCCAGCAGCTCGTGGATGCGCGGCTGCACGTCGTCGAAGCGCACGCCGCGGGCCGCGAGCGCCGCGGTGAGCTCGCGCAGCGTCTCGTCGACGTCGGCCATGATGTTGAGGGCCGCCGCGTAGTGCGCGTCGGTGTCCTCCACGAAGGTGTTGATGTGGATGATGGTCTTGTCGTTGTGCGGGTTGATCTTCTCCGGATCGAACTGCTGGATGGAGAATCCGGCGGTGATGATGAGGTCGGCGTCGTCGAAGGCGAAGTTCTCGTAGTCGCGATGCATGAAGCCGACCACCCCGAGCGCGTTGGGATGGTCGTCGGGGAACACGCCCTTGCCTTCGAAGGTGGTGGCGACCGGCACGTTGAGCTGTTCGGCGAGGGCGAGCAGGCTGTCCTCGGCATGGGAGCGGGCCACGCCGTTGCCGGCGAGGATGATGGGTGGCCGCGCGGAGGCGATGAGGCCCGCCGCCTCGTCGAGGACGTCGGGGGTGGGCACGATCCTCAGCGGACGCGGAAGGGGCAGTGGCCTGGCGCCGGCAGGAGCGGGCTGCTCGAGTACGTCCTCGGGAAGCACCAGGCAGGTGGCGCCTGGGCGCTTGCGCTGGGCGATCGAGAAGGCCTTGCGCACGACCTCAGGCGTCCCCGCCGCGTCGAGCAGCATCGATGACCACTGGGTGATGGGACGGAACACGGAGACCAGGTCGATGATCTGATGCGACTCCTTGTACAGCCGGCCCACGCTGCCCTGGGCGCACAGGGCCACCAGCGGCACGGTTCCGGCGTTCGCCTGGGCCACCGGAAGCGTGAGGTTGAGCGCGCCCGGCCCCAGCGTGGCGAGGCAGACGCCCGGCCTGCCGGTCATGTGCGCGTAGGTGGCGGCCATGAAGCCGGCGCCCTGCTCGTGGCGGGTGAGGATGAAGCGGATGCGCCCGTCCCGCCGGATCGCCTCCATGAGGGGGATGTTCTCCTCGCCCGGGATGCCGAAGATCATCTCCACGCCCTCGTTGACCAGGCAGTCGACGATGAGGTCGGAGACGGTGGAGGCGGACGCGGTGGATGTCGTGGCGGATGCTGATGCGGGTGATGCTGATGCGGGTGAGGCGGCTGCGGCTGTTGCCACGGCGGCTG
>CALEGL010000173.1 GCA_937876495.1 uncultured Bifidobacterium sp. | reverse complement strand
GTCGTCGAGAAGGCCAATCTGCTGCATCGCGCGGGGGCGACCACCGAGTCGCGTTCCTCCATGCTGTGGAAGGCGGCCCTGAAGTCCCTGCGACTGCCGGATGAGCGGGTCTCCAGCCGCTGGCTGGGCACGGAGGCTCTGCGTCTCGCGTCAGCCCCGTATCCGAGCACCGCCGCCCTGGCGGAGGATCTGCAGCTCGCCGCCGTCAGGCGTCTGCTTCCCCATGTGGCTGACCTACCGGACGACGAGGCCCTGGCGACCGCCGTGGAGGGCGTCCGGGAGGTCTTCGAGGACACCGTCTACGACGTGGCGCATGACGTCATCGCCATCCTCGAACGGCACGCCGAGGTCGACGCGGCGGTGTCCGGGCCGGCGGAGCTGCCGCTGCTCGCCGTGCTGCAGTGGATCCGCGAGCATATTGTCTCGCTCGTCTTCCCCGGATTCATCGGTCAGGCTCCCCCGGAGTCGCTGCGGCGCATCGAACGCTATCTGCGCGCCGACCTGCTGCGTCTGGAGAAGGCCCGGAAGGACCGCAACCGCGACGTGCGCTGGGCCTGGCAGGCCGACGAGGCCCACACCCTGGTGGAGAAGGCCCTGGCGCAGGCGAAGGGCGAACCGGCCGGGCCCCGGCACGAGCAGGCGATGGAGAAGGCCGTCCAGGCGCGCTGGATGCTTGAGGAGTTCTACGTCTCGCTGTGGGCGCAGGAGCTGGGCACCGCCGGACCCGTCAGCCTCCAGCGCATCCGCCGGGCGCTGGCATGAGCACGCCGAAGCCGTCCCACGGACGACGTCCCCCCACGCGACGGCAGACGCTCGGACGCGCTCTGCGCAGGCTTCTGCGCCATCCCGTCCGCACGCTGCGGTCTCGCTGGCGTCGCTCGGGGATCCCCGGCCGCATCGGCATGGCATTGGGTGGCATCGTCACCGTCATCGTCGTGATCGCCCTCGTCATGGGTCTGGTGCGCGTCGTCCAATGGCGGCTCCTCGTCCGTCAGGCCGAGGACCGGCAGGCCGAGCTGTCCGCGGAATACGGCTTCGACCCCGGCGACATCATCTCCGACTCGAGCTTCTTCGACGCGAACGCCATGAGCCGGGCGGAGATCCAGGCCTTCCTCGACGAGAAGGGCGCGTCCTGCAGCGGCGACGGCTGTCTGCGGACGAAGGTCTTCGGCACCTCCGCGCAGAAGGCAGACTCTCTCTGCGGCGCCTACGCGGCCGACGCGGGCAACCGCCAGACGGCGGCGGGCATCATCGCCAAGACCGCGAAGGCCTGCTCCATCAGCCCCGAGGTGCTGCTCGTCATGCTCCAGAAGGAGCAGCATCTCGCCACCGCCACATCCACCACCGACTTCCAGTACGAGTCGGCGATGGGCCTGAGCTGTCCGGACACCGCCGACTGCGACCCGCAGTACGCCGGGTTCTTCAAACAGGTGTTCGGCGCGGCAAAGCGCTTCCGCTACTATCTGGCGCACGGCGACCGTTACGGCTACAAGGTCGGGTCGCTGAGCTTCGTGCGCTACAGCCCGGACGCGAGCTGCGGGGGCGCGAACGTCGTCATCCGCGGCACGGCCACCCGGCTGCTGTACATCTACACGCCCTACCAGCCGAACACGGCGGCGCTGAAGGCGGGCGCCGGCGAGGGCGACTCATGCTCAAGCTACGGCAACCGCAACTTCTGGCTCATCTACACCGGCTGGTTCGGGTCGACAACGTAGCGGCGCAGCAGTGTGACGGTCCCGGCGGCGAGCAGCGCGAACACCGCCCCGGACGGTCCCAGCCAGCGCAGCCCCGAGGCGTCGTCCACCGCTCCCCCGACGGCGGAGCCCAGCGCGATGCCGATGTTGAAGGACATGGAGTTGAGCGAGGCGGCCAGATTCATCGATCCCGGATGCGAGGATGCCGCCGTGTCCATGTACAGCACCTGCGAGGCGGAGTTCTGCAGGTACATCATCATGCCCAGGGCGACGAGCAGCACGGCCCCCAGAGCAGGGACCTCGGCGGCGAAGGCGAGCAGGAACAGCAGCATGGCCTGCGCCAGATAGATCGGGCGGATATGCGTGAGCGGCTCGACGCCCTTCCCGCGCGCCGCCAGCCGTCCGCTGACGAGGTTGCTCCACAGGCAGGCCAGGCCGTAGACGACGAGGGCCGTGGACACGTACCGGGCGGGCACGCCGACCTCGTCCCGGAGCATCGGCGTCAGATACGTGTAGAAGGTGTAGCTGGCGGCCGCGCCGAAGACGACGGCGAGCACGCCAAGCTGGATGCGCCGGTCGAAGAAGAGCCGGAACTGGGCGAGGAAGCCCACGCGCGTCGGCCGGCCACCGCGCGGGAGCGTGACGGCCATGGCCGCGAGCAGCGCCAGCGTCAGCGCGTCGATGAGATGGAACGCCCAGCGCCATCCGAGCGCTCCGGCCAGCCAGGTGCCGACGGGCACGCCGACCACGGAGGCCACGGAGAAGCCGGAGAACACCCAGGCGATGAAGCGCGTGCGGTTGCGCGGCGACGTGACGTCCGAGGCATAGGTCATGGCGACCGCGACCAGGGTCCCGGACACCACGGCGATGACCACGCGTCCGACGACGAGCATGCCGTATCCGACGGCGAAGGCGCACAGCACGTTGCCGGCGAGGAACACGGCGATAAGCGCGACATGCGCGGCGAAGCGCGGGAACCGGGCCACGTAGGAGGATCCGAAGGGCGTGCAGGGCGCGTACACGACGGCGAACACGGCGACGAGGTTGCCGACGGTAACCTCGGAGACGTCCAGACTGCGCGCAACGTCCGGCAGGATGCCGACGATGACGAACTCGCTCATCCCCAGCAGGAAGGTGGAGAAGATGAGCGTGAGCACGGCGGGCGTGAAGAAGCGCCGGCTTGGGACGCGCACCCTACAGGCGGGGAAGGTACTTGCGCAGCTCGTAGGGCGTGACCTGCTGGCTGTATTCGTTCCACTCCTGGCGCTTGTTGCGCAGGAAGTATTCGAAGGCGTGCTCCCCGATCACACTGGCGACGAAGTCGGACTTCTCCATGTCCTTGAGCGCCTCGTCCAGCGAATGCGGAAGCGGCTGGATGCCCATCGCCTGACGTTCGTCGTCGGTGAGCTCCCACACGTCGTCGCTGGTCGGATCGCCAAGCACCATCTTCTTCTCGATGCCGTCAAGACCCGCGGCCAGCAGCACCGAGTAGGCGAGGTACGGGTTGGCGACCGCGTCAAGCGCACGGAACTCCATGCGCGCCGAATTGCCCTTGCCTGGCTTGTACTGCGGGATGCGCAGCAGCGCGGAACGGTTGCTGTGGCCCCAGCAGATGTAGCTGGGGGCCTCCGCGCCGCCCCACAGGCGCTTGTACGAGTTGACGTACTGGTCGACGACCGCGCTGATCTCCGCCGCATGGTAGAGGATGCCCGCGGCGAACTGCCGGGCCACCAGCGACATGTTGAACTCCTGGCCCGCCTCGTAGAAGGCGTTGGAATCGCCCTCGAACAGGCTCAGGTGGGTGTGCATGCCGGAGCCGGGCTTGTCGGCGAAGGGCTTGGGCATGAAGCTGGCGTGGATACCGCGCTCCAGCGAGATCTCCTTGACGACCGTGCGGAAGGTCATGATGTTGTCGGCCGTGGTGAGCGCGTCGGCGTAGCGCAGGTCGATCTCGTTCTGGCCGGGACCCGCCTCGTGGTGCGAGTACTCGACGGAGATGCCCATCTGCTCGAGCATGTTCACCGTGGCGCGGCGGAAGTCCATCCCGGGGCTGCGCGGCACGTGGTCGAAGTACCCGCCCTCGTCGATGGGCGTGGGCGTCTGCGACCAGTCGTCCTGGCGCTCGAAGAGATAGAACTCGATCTCCGGGTGGACGTAGAAGGTGAAGCCCTTCTCCTTGGCCTTGGAGAGCGCGGTCTTGAGCACGTGGCGCGGGTCGCCGAGCGACGGCTCGCCCTCGGGGGTGAGGATGTCGCAGAACATCCGGGCCGTGCCCTGAGGGCCGCCCCTCCAGGGGAGGATCTGGAAGGTGGAGGGATCCGGCTTGACGATCATGTCGTCCTCGGACACGCGGGTCATGCCCTCGATGGCCGAACCATCAAAGCCAAGCCCCTCCTCGAAGGCCGCCTCCAGCTCGGCGGGGGCGATGGCCACGGACTTCAGCGTCCCCAGCACATCCGTGAACCACAGACGAATGAAGCGCACATCGCGCTCCTCGACCGTTCGCAAAGCGAACTCCTGCTGCTTATCCATGGCCCCCATGGTTCCATGCCTCTATGACAGTGGGTCGAAACACGCCGAGAGCTCATCAGAAAGCATGCCGGAAGCCACGGCGTGGCGACGAGAATTCACGTCCGATTCACGCTCGGTTCGGAAGATTCGCACGACGCCCGAGATCCGCACGATGCCGGAGGTTCTCAGGATGCCCGAGGTCCGCACGACGCCCGAGATTCTCACGATCCTCACCATTCGCAGGCCCACACCGCGCTCACAACTCACACCATCCTCACGAGTCCCACGATTCCCAGAACACTCAGGATCCACATGACACCCATGACACCTTGGGTTCTCGGGAACCCAAGGTGTCATGGGTGTCATGTGGGTCCTGAGTGTTCTG
>CALEGL010000172.1 GCA_937876495.1 uncultured Bifidobacterium sp. | reverse complement strand
GAGTGTGGTGCGTAGGTGAGAGTGGCGTGAGCTGTGAGCAAGGGACGTCTGCGACTCCGTATTCGCGGGCGGGGTGAGGAGGGTATAGGGGACAGGCGGTGCTAGAGCGCCGGGGGCGCGGCGATGAGGGCCACGGCGCCCGGGGCCTCGTACAGCTCGCGGGACTTGATGCCCACGAGACGGTCCTCGATGAGGTCGATGCGGCCGATGCCCTGGGCTCCGGCGCGACGGTTCATCTCCTCGATGGCCTGCAGCGGGGTGACGTCATGGCCGTCGATGGCCACCGGGACGCCCTTGTCGAAGGTGATGACGACCTCGTCCTCGGCCGGCGGGAACGCCGGGTCGTCGGTGTAGGTGTAGCAGTCCTTGGTCGGCCCGTTCCACGGGTCCTCGAGGAAGCCCGTCTCGATGGCGCGTCCCCAGACGTTCTGGTCGATGGAGAAGGGGCTCTTCTTCGTCTGGACGATGGGCAGATGATGGTCCGCGGCGAACTGGATCTCCACGTCACGGGTGAGCGACAGGTCGCGTATGGGGCTGATGGCCTTGAGCGTCGGATCGATGGACTGGATGGAGACCTCGAAGCGCACCTGGTCGTTGCCCTTGCCGGTGCAGCCGTGGGCGATGGTGTCGGCGCCGAACTGATGGGCCGCGCGCACGAGATGCTTGGTGATGAGGGGCCGGGAGATGGCGGAGACCAGCGGGTAGACGCCCTCGTACATGGCGTTGGCCTTGAGCGCGGGCATGCAGTACTCGGAGGCGAACTCGTCGCGGGCGTCCACGACGTAGGCCTCGACGGCACCACAGTCGAGGGCGCGCTGCTTGATGGTCTCGAGGCTTTCGCCGCCCTGACCGACGTCGAGGGAGACGGCGACGACGTCCTTCCCCGTGCGTTCCTTGAGGAACGAGATGGCGACGGAGGTGTCAAGACCTCCGGAATACGCGAGGACGATGCGGTTCTTATCGCTCATGGCAGACCTTTCCTGACCCTTGCGGATGCTTGGGGCAAGTATATACGACATTCCGTATAGTTATGCATTCAGGGTCCACGGCGTGTCCCGCGGGACATTCCGCGAACGCCGGGACGGGAACCGGTTCCGGCCACGTCGCCGCTCAGACGGACGACGATCAGACGGGCACCGACCCGGACGCGGATTCCGGCGATGCACCGGACGACGATCGGGACGATGCTTCGGATGACGCGCCGGAAGCCAATCCCGAGGCGATGTCCAGCAGCCACTGGGCGCGGTCCGTCGCCACCTCGTCGCCCGAGCACACCATCATCACCGTGTCGTCGCCGGCGATGGTGCCGAGGATGCCCTCGATGGACTGCCTGTCGATGACGCTGGCGACGTACTGGGCGGCGCCGGAGGGCGTATGGACCACGACCAGGTTGCGCGCGGTGGCGACCGAGGTCACAAGCCCCGAGATCACGCGGGACATCCGCAGCTCGATGCGGCGCGCCCTCGCCGCCACGCCCTCCCCCGGCCTGTGCTCGGCGAGGACGTAGGCCACGGTGCCGTCGTCGAGCCGCGTCTTGGTGGCGTTCATCTCGTCGAGGTCGCGGCTGAGCGTGGCCTGGGTGACCTCGATGCCCTGGGCGGCGAGCACCGACGCCAGCTGGGACTGGGAGGTGATGACCGAGCCCGCCAGCGTCTCCTCGATGGCGCTGAGGCGCGCGGCGCGGGTCGCGGGACGCTGCATCGGAGACGAGGACATGACCGCCCCTACGCCAGAAGGGACTCGTCGGCGCGCAGCTGGCCCATCAGCCAGGTGAGCAGGGCCTTCTGGGCATGCAGGCGGTTCTCCGCCTCGTCCCAGACCACCGAGCGCGGGCCGTCGATCACCGAGGCGGTGACCTCCTTGCCGCGGTACGCGGGAAGGCAGTGCTGGAACAGGGCGTCGGGCTTCGCGAGCGTCATCAGGGCGTCGTTCACCTGGTAGTCCCAGAAGGGCTTGGACCGGATGGCGTACTCGGCCTCCTCCCCCATGGACACCCAGGTGTCGGTGAACACGCAGTCCACCCCGGAGACGGCCTCGCGGGGATCGGTCGTCACGAGGATCCTCCCGCCCGTGTCGGAGGCGATGGCCTCGGCCTTCGCCACGATCTGCGGGTCGGGAAGGAACCCGTAGGGCCCGGCCACCCTCACGTCCATGCCGGCGGTGGCGCCGCCGAGCAGATAGGAGTTCGCCATGTTGTTCGAGGCGTCGCCGACGTAGGCGATGGACATGCCGGGAAGCGCGTCGACGCCTCCGCGGTGCTGCGCGAGGGTGAGCAGGTCGGCGAGCACCTGGCACGGATGGAACTGGTCCGTCAGGGCGTTGACGACCGGGACCGTCGAGTACTCGGCCATCGTCTCGACCCTCTCCTGGCCGAAAGTGCGCCACACGATGGCCGAGGCCATGCGCGTGAGCACCCGGGCGGTATCCTCCACGGGCTCGCCGCGGCCCAGCTGGGACCCGGACTTGTCGATGACCAGGGGGTAGCCGCCGAGCTCTGCTACCCCGATCGAGAAGCTCGACCGCGTGCGCGTGCTCGGCTTGTCGAAGATCACGGCCACCGCCTGGGGCCCCTCGAAGGGGCGGCGGTGGAGGCGGTCGGCGCGGAAGCGCATGCCGAGTTCGAGGATCTGCCGCTGCTCCTCATGGGTCACGTCGTCGTCGCGCAGCATATGGCGAAGCTCACCGTTCATATCCGTCTCCTTGGGTTCGAATCCTGTGCCATCTCGTCATGCCTCGTCGTCAGTCGTCCGGCAGGTCGGCCGGCACCCGGGAGAGCACGTCCACGGCCTCGTCGACGTCGTCCGCGTCGATGATGAGCGGCGGCGCCAGACGCAGCGCGTCGGGCGCCACGGCGTTGACGATGAGGCCGTGCCCCAGGGCCCATTCCATGACGGCGTGGGCGCAGGGATGCGCGAGCTGGACGGCGTCGAGCAGACCCCGACCCCGCGTTCCTACGTACAGCGGATTGCCGCATCCGTCGATGCCCTCGCGCAGCTGGCGGCCACGCTCCTCGGCGTTGGCGACGAGTCCGTCCTCCTCGATGACGTCGAGGGTTGCCAGGGCCGCCGCGGCGCCCAGCGGATTGCCGGCGAAGGTCGAGCCGTGGGAGCCCGGTGTGAACAGGTCGGACAGGTCCTGCCCGAAGGCGATGGCACCCCCCATGGGGAAGCCGCCCGCGACGCCCTTGGCGAAGGTGACGATGTCCGGTGTGACGCCGGGGGCGAGATCGTCCCGCTGGAAGGAGAACCAGGCGCCCGTGCGTCCGATGCCCGTCTGCACCTCGTCGACGATGAGCAGCGCGTGGTTGAGGTCGCATATGCGGCGCACGCGGACCACGTAGTCGGGGTCGAGGGGGCGCACGCCCGCCTCGCCCTGGATGACCTCGAGGATGACGGCCGCCACCGGCCCCTCGCCGTAGGGCCCGTGGCCGGTTTTCGCGCAGGCCTCCTACAGCCCCACGGGGTCGCCGGACTCAACTAACTCCACCGCCGGCACCAACGGCCCCGAGGGCCGCCGCTGTGTCGGCCTCCGAGTTGCCCC
>CALEGL010000171.1 GCA_937876495.1 uncultured Bifidobacterium sp. | reverse complement strand
GCCGTCGTACGCCAGGCCGTGGTCCTGTGCTGCCTGGCACCCACGGCGATCTTCTCGACGATGTTCACCGACAGGGTGCTCGGAAATGCGCGTCTGGCGGGATTCACCCTCTCGCTCACCGCCGTCGTGGGCGCGATGGCTATGGTCGTCGCGCATCTGATGCTAACGACCTGACGGCGCCGCCCCCTACTCCGCCTACTCCCCCAGCAGCAGGCGGATGGCGGGGACGAGCGCGGTGAAGGCGCGTCCGCGATGGGAGATGGCGTTCTTCTCTTCCGGCGTCATCTCAGCGGAGGTGAGGAGCCGTCCTGAGCCGGTCACACGGGCCGGCTGGTCGTCCGGAACGAACAGCGGATCGTATCCGAAGCCGTGCTCCCCTCGGGGCGCATGGATGATCCGTCCGGGCATCTCGCCGTAGGCCACGGTCTGCAGCCCCTCGGGTCCGACGGACGCGGGAAGCGCGTCGATGGGAGTCACGCCGTCATCCGGCGACGGCACCACGGACGATCGCGCCACCGACGACGACGCGGAACCGGAGACCTCCGACGTCTCGTCCGCGGCAGGGCCCGTCGGAAGGCCGGGGGCCACCAGCGCGGCGGCGCAGCGGAAGCGGGCCGTGCGCGCTTCGTCGGGGATATCCGACAGCTGGGCGAGGAGAAGACGGTTGTTGGCCTTGTCATCGCCGTGCACGCCCGACCAGCGGGCCGACAGGATGCCGGGGGCCGCGCCCATGACGTCGACGACCAGTCCCGAATCGTCCGCCACCGCGGGCAGACCCGTGCGCCGGGCCACGTCCCGGGCCTTGAGCAGCGCGTTGGCTTCGAAGCTCGTGCCCGTCTCGACGGGGTCGGGAAGCCCCAGCGACCCGGCGGAGACGAGGTCGACGTCCGCGGCCGCGTCCCCCAGATGGTCGGCGAGGATGCGGCGGATCTCCACGAGCTTGCCCTCGTTATGCGTGGCGACGATGATGCGCATGCGTCCGTCCCTTCGGTTCTTGTGTTCCCGGTATTCCAGCAATCGGTCTGCCGGACCTCAGTCCTTCGCGAGCGCGGCGAGCTGCGCCTGCTGCAGCTCACGGTTGCCCTTCTCCGCCAGGTCGAGCAGCACTCCCAGCTCCGCCCTGCTGAAGGGACGGTGCTCGGCGGTGCCCTGAATCTCGATGAAGGTGCCGGAGCCGGTCATCGCCACGTTCATGTCGGTCATGGCCCGGCAGTCCTCGACGTAGGGCAGGTCGAGCATGGGGGTGCCGTCGATGACCCCCACGGACACCGCCGAGACGCGGTCCTTGAGCGCCTTGTCGGCCGATGTGATGACGTGGTGCTCCTCGGCCCAGTGCAAGGCGTCGACGAGGGCCACGTAGGCGCCGGTGATGGAGGCCGTGCGCGTGCCGCCGTCCGCCTGCAGCACGTCGCAGTCCATCTGGATCTGGTTCTCACCGAGGGCCGTCATGTCGACCACGCCGCGCAGGCAGCGGCCGATGAGGCGGCTGATCTCATGCGTGCGGCCGCCGATGCGTCCCTTGACCGATTCGCGGTCGGTGCGCTGGGCGGTGGCGCGCGGCAGCATGGCGTATTCGGCGGTCACCCATCCCAGTCCGCTGTCCCGGCGCCAGCGGGGCACGCCCTGCGTGAACGTCGCCGTGCACATGACCCGGGTGTTGCCGCATTCGATGAGGACGGAGCCCTCGGGGGCGTCCGTGAAATGCCTGGTGATGCGGGTGGGCCGCATCTCGTCGACCCTGCGCCCGTCCACCCTGATGATCGTTCCCGATGCCAGCTTGTCCTTGATCTCAGCCATGCCACTCACGGTACACCGGGGGCCTCCGCCGGATCCGGGGCCCTCCGCGGTACCGCTGTGCCTTTCCACGGGGACCGATCCGGCTCAGCCCTTGGTCTTCGCTCCCCGCGAGCGCGATTCCCCACCCTTGCCGACGGCCATCAGCGGACGGGCGGGGACGATGCGGTCGATGAGGAACAGCACCAGCGCGAGCACGAAGAAGGCTCCCATGTATACGACGACGTTCACGCCCATCTGCGCCCAGCCGATCTTCGGCAGGTTGACGAAGAAATACGGATACGGATTGCCTCCGGGCTCCGGGCCCGAATGCGGCCACAGCCAGCCGCGGATGAGCACGAAGGCCAGATACACGGGGAAGTAGGCAAGCCAGCTGAGCGTGTAGTGCCAGCGGAAGCGCCGGTGCTCGTCGGCGAGCAGGAAGTCGACGACGGCCATGACGGGGGCGATGCGATGCACCATCGTCGTGGTCATGATGCCGAGGATATGGGGCGTGGTCGCCGGATCCGGGGGCGCCAGCAGCAGATAGGCCACCACGGCGACGATGATCGTGTACATCGTCACGCAGCCCTTGAGCCAGGCGGGCGGCTGCACGCCGTCCAGCAGCGTGGCCGCGCCCGCCCACAGCATGACGATCCCCAGAACCAGACTCGTCTGGAAGGTGAAGTACACCCATTTGTTCGCGACGGTCCAGCCCTCGTAGGTGCCGGTGAAGCACAGAGCGGCGATGACCAGGCGCCACAGCGCCGTGATGACTCTTCTGATTCCCATGCCGCGAAAGCATAGCCGCAGGGAGAGCCACCGCGGCGCACTCCCCACTGGGACCGAGCGCGCCCGTTCCACGCCCGCCGTGCGTCCGAGTCCCCTGCACCCCCGTCTCCCCGCATCCCTCGTCCTCGCCCATCCTTCGCATCTCGCGCATCCTTGCCCGCCCGCATCCCGCGGCGCGTCCTCAACGCCTCCCGCGGCGATTACAGTGGGGGACAAACCGGGACGATGAGACGATGAGGAAGGGCCATGATGACTGACTATTCGCCGGCGCTGATGACCGATATGTACGAGTACACGATGCTCGACGCCACCCTCAGGGACGGGACCGCCGGAAGGCGCTGCGTCTTCGAGATCTTCACCAGGCATCTGCCCGCCGGACGCCGCTATGGCGTGGTCGCGGGAACCGGGCGCATCCTCGACGCCCTCGAGCGTTTCCACCTGGACGAGGAGGACCTGAGGTTCCTGCGCGACCGGAAGGTGGTGAGCCCCGAAACCGTCCGCTGGCTGGAGGACTTCCGCTTCTCCGGGTCCATCCGCGGCTACCGCGAGGGCGAGATGTTCTTCCCCGACTCGCCCATCCTCCAGGTGGAGGGCAGCTTCGGCGAATGCACGCTGCTCGAGACGCTGCTGCTGTCCATCCTCAACTACGACTCGGCGGTGGCCTCCGCCGCCTCCCGCATGGCCTCCGCGGCCAAGGACAGGCCCTGCATGGACATGGGCGGACGCCGCACAAACGAATGGGCCGCCGTGGCCGCAGCCCGCGCGGCCGTCATCGGAGGGTTCCAGGGAACGGCGAACCTGCTCGCCGCCCAGCTGTACGGCCTCAAGGCCATCGGCACCGCGGCGCACTGCTTCACCCTGGTGCACGACTCCGAGGCCGACGCCTTCCGCTCGCAGATCGAGGCCCTGGGCAAGGGCACCACGCTGCTCGTCGACACCTACACCATCGAGGAGGCCGTGAAGACGGCCGTCGAGGTCGCCGGACCCGAGCTGGGCGGCGTGCGCATCGACTCCGGGGACCTCGCCTCCCTCGCCCAGCGCGTGCGCAACCAGCTGGACGCCCTGGGCGCCACCGGCACGAAGATCACCGTCACCAACGACCTCGACGAGTACGCGCTGGCCGCCCTGCAGACCGCGCCCGTGGACTCCTACGGCGTGGGCACGCAGCTGGTCACCGGGTCGGGCGCCCCCACCTGCGCGATGGTGTAC
>CALEGL010000170.1 GCA_937876495.1 uncultured Bifidobacterium sp. | reverse complement strand
GGGGGCAGGAGGGGGCGCGGTGGTGGGGGTGAGGGGGACAGGGAGGTGAGAGAGCGGAAAAGCGGAGGCGGCGAGGACGCAAGGGCGGTGGGAGCGCGGGGCAGCGAGGTGACGGGGATGGTGGGTTTGAGCGCGGAGGCGGGGTGCGGCGTGATGCTGGGGACGGGCATGGCCATAGACGGCGGCCAGGGTGCCCAGGTGTCCGGCGTGGCCGCGGTCAACAAGATCGACGTTCCCGGCGCCAATCCCGAGAAGGTGCGTGGACAGCTCACCGAGTTCGGCCTCGTGGCGGAGGAATATGGCGGACAGACGATGTTCGTCGACATTTCCGCCAAGCTGGGGACCAACGTCGACAAGCTGCTCGAGGCCGTGCTGCTCACGGCGGACGCCGAGCTCGACCTTCGCGCCAACCCCGACATGGACGCCCGCGGCGCCACCATCGAGGCCAGGCTCGACAAAGGCCGCGGCGCGGTGGCCACCGTGCTCGTCCAGCAGGGCACGCTGCACGTCGGCGACGCCATCGTCGCCGGTACCTCCTACGGCCGCGTCCGCGCCATGCTCGACGAGAACGGCCGGCAGATGAAGGAGGCCACACCCTCCACGCCCGTCCAGGTTCTGGGTCTCACCTCCGTGCCCACGGCAGGTGATCTCTTCCTCGTCGCTCCGGACGACCGGACAGCCAGACAGATCGCCGAGAAGCGCCAGGCTTCCGAGCGCGCCGCCCAGCTGGCCAAGCGCCGCAAGGTGGTGTCGCTGGAGAGCCTCAAGGAGCAGTTCGCCAAGTCCGAGGTGGACATGCTCAACATCGTCATCAAGGGCGATTCCTCCGGTTCGGTGGAGGCCCTTGAGGACTCGCTGATGAAGATCGACGTCTCCGAGGAGGTCGGCATCCAGGTCATCCACCGGGGCGTCGGCGCCATCACCCAGAACGACGTCAACCTGGCCTCCGTGGACAAGGCCGTCATCATCGGCTTCAATGTCCGTCCCAACAAGCAGGTCGCGGAGCTCGCCGAGCGCGAGGGCGTGGAGATCAAGTACTACTCGATCATCTACAAGGCCATCGAGGACATCGAGGCCTCCCTCAAGGGCATGCTCAAGCCCGAATACGAGGAGGTCACGACCTCCCATTCGGAGATCCGGGAGATCTTCCGCTCCTCGAAGTTCGGCAACATCGCCGGCGTCATGGTGCAGGACGGCGAGGTCAAGAGGGGAACGAAGTGCCGTATCCTGCGCAACGGGGTCGCCACGGTCAACGACCTGGAGATCTCCTCTCTACGTCGGTTCAAGGACGACGTGCCCTCCGTCAAGGAGGGCTTCGAGGCGGGCATCAACCTCGGGACCTTCAACGACATCGAGATCGGCGACGTCATCGAGACCTACGAGATGCGGCAGATCGAACGTCAGTAGGCGGTATGGGGCCGTCGGCGCACCGACGCCGACGGCCCCCTGCGGGGCCGGGACAAACGGCCTTGCATCAGTTTCGGACACCGGCACGCGAAGCCGGAGTATGAAGGAGTGAGTGACCGCCATGGCCGGAGTCAATCCGAGGGCCGCGCGCGTCGCGGCCCTCATCCGCCGCGTCATCGCGCAGGCGTTGGAATCCCGTCTGCATGACGCCCGTCTCGAGGGCGTCACCATCACCGATGTGCGCGTGACCAACGACCTGCAGATTGCGAAGGTGTACTGGACCCTGCTCGGCCATGAAGGCCATGAGCAGGGGGAGCGACGTCGCGCCCAGCAGGCCCTGCGTCAGTCCAGCGGCCGTCTGCGCTCCCTGGTGGGCGCCAAGGCCGGGCTGAGGCTGACGCCGCAGCTGCGCTTCATCCTTGATGAGGTCCCCGCGCAGGCACATGAGATCGAGGACGTCCTGGCCGCCGCCCGGCGTCGCGACGAGGAACTGGAGAAGGCGCGGTCGCAGGCGACGTACGCCGGCGACCCGGATCCGTATCGCCATGACGATGAGGACAAGGAGGATGTCTCGGAGCCCGATGACCGTTCCGCGGACTCCTCATCCGGTTCCGACGAGGTCTGAGGGGACGGTGTCCGATGCCATCCCATTCCGCGCCGGGTTCATCCGAGGCGGCCGGGCTGTTGCTCGTCGACAAGCCGCGCGGCGTGACCAGCCATGACGTCGTGGCCGCAGTGAGGTCCGTGCTGCGCATCCGACGTGTCGGGCACGCCGGCACGCTCGATCCCATGGCCACGGGGCTTCTGGTCGTGGGATTTGGTCAGGGGACCCGTCTGCTTCGCGCCGCCATGGGATCGGACAAGACCTACGAGGCCACCATCCGTCTGGGTGTCACGACCAGCACCGATGACGCCGACGGCGACGTTCTGCGCGTCGTTCCGGTAATTCCCGCGACGAGACCGGAGAGCCGTTCCGACGATGATCCGACGGCGCATGTCCTCGACAGGGACGATATCGTCGCGGTCGTCAAGAGTCATCTGCTTGGCCGGATCATGCGGACCCCCCGGCGCCCACCGCTCCTGCCCGCTGACGGCAGGCACGCACCACCACGTGCCCGCTACCGACTCGCTGCCGGTGCCGCAGCCCCGCACTACCCCGGCC
>CALEGL010000169.1 GCA_937876495.1 uncultured Bifidobacterium sp. | reverse complement strand
CACCAGCGGCATCAGGATCCCGGACACGGCCCTGTCGACGGCCCACCCCTTGACCAGTCCCGTGGGATCCCAGACGCCACGGAAGTAGGGGTCGAAAAGCCCGTCGGTTTCGGCGCGCGCAAGAAGCGAGAGCATGTAGACGTCCGTGAAGTCCGCGTCCCGCGTCATCGTCCTGTCGCCCCTCTGGAAGCGGCTGACGAGGGAATCATCCCGGAACGGGGAGAAACGCCGATCGACGTCGACGAGCAGGTTCCGCACACCGTCCACGGCCCTGTTCATGCCGGCGATGGCGCCCGGCGTCTCCACGCTCTTGCCACGAGGGCATTGATCGTCATCGACGGCGATGGTGAAGGGAAGATTCATGACGTTCAGTGTGACGTATCGCATGGCGCTACCGTCCCGCCTGCGCAATGGCGTCCTGCAGGGAGCCAGTGAAGCCGTCGTAGGTCTCCGTGGCCCCGCTCACCACCTGGATCGAGGAACTCTGGGCGGCGAGCGCCTCCTTGACGTAGATGGGGATGACCTGCGCGTTGATCGAGGAGGACGTGGGGTTGTCCTGGGGGTACTGGACGGCATCGACGGCGGTGACCTTCCCGCCGGAGACGGTGATGCGCACCTGCACGTCCCCGCGGCGCGTCATGGTGACCGACCCCGTATAGGTTCCGTCCTGCAAGGATGAGGCGGATGACGATGAAGACGAGGAGGAATCCGAGGAGGATGACGAAGACGAAGACGACGACGACGAATCCGAGGGGGATTCCCCCGACGAGGCCCCGGTCGACGACTGCGATCCGGCGACCGCCGTGGTCTGCGCGAGAACCGTCTCACTGCGCTGGATGCGCAGCTTCGGAACGATCACGACGGCGGCGAGATCCACCGCCAGCGCGGCCATCGATGCCGCGGCGATCGCCGTTCTGCTGAGTGTGTTCACTGTGTCCTCCACTGATGTCGTTCCTGCATATCCCCATCGTCGTCCGATGGATGAGGCTCCCCGGCTACGCGTCCCTGCCGTTGCCCGCATCGTAGGGACGTCCTCGTGGACAATCGGTGGACGTTTGCTGAACGTTCCCCGAACGAGAGCCAATCGTCGAATGCGCGATTCGTCGTCATCCGGCGCCGGCGGGACCACTTCGCGCATGCTCTTCACCGACGGGTTATGCTCCCGGGGAAATCGCCGTCAGGAGCGTCGGGATGTCTGGTCGCGCATCCCCTTCGGCCGGAACTGGTCAAGCTCCGTGAAGCAGGTGCGGTAGATGCGGGTCATGATCAGCGCGTCGGCGAGCAGGGTGAGCGCCGCGATGGCGGTGAGCACGACGAACTGGTACTTCGCCGCCTCCAGCGGGTCTCCCCCGGCGATGACCTGCCCGGCCATCATGCCGGGGATGGTGACGATGCCGGCGGAGGACAGGGACGCCACGGTGGGCAGCAGCCCCAGCGCCATGGAGGAGACGATGGAGGGCCGCGCGCATTCCCAGGGCGTGGCGCCCAGGGCGAGCATGGTGCCGATGTCGTCGCGACGCTCGTCCATGCTCTCGTAGAAGCGCGTCATGGCCACGGCGATGGCGGACACGCAGTTGCCCAGCATCATCCCGGTAAGCGGCAGCAGCAGCTGCGGGGCGTACCACGGCGTGGGTCTGATGATGAGCTCGGCGACGACGCCGACCATGACGAGCATGCTGATGGCGAGGGTGAGGAGCACGGGGATGCCGAGCCCCCTGGGGATGCCATGCGCCCGGGACAGAGTGATCTGCACGGCCGCGACGAGCATGACCAGGGCCAGGGCGAGCACCAGCCAGGCGTTGCCGCTGCGGATGATGGCCTTGAGGATGAGACCCATGGCCAGCAGCTGGAGCAGCGCCCGGCATGCGGCGAGAAGCAGGGACCGGCCGACGCCAAGCCGCATCAGCGCGGAGACGCCCGCCGACAGCGCGGTCATCGCCAGCGCGACGAGAAGTCCGATGATGTCGATCGAATAGTCTCCCGTGCTCATCGCAGCACACCGTCCCTGAGCTCAAGCGTCCTGTCGGCCAGGCCGTCGGAGGCGCGATGGCGGACCCTGAGCACGGCCATGCCTAACGCCGCCGCCTCGGTCATGGAGTGCCCGACGAGTTCCGCGCTGTCGTCGTCAAGACCGGCGTCGACCTCGTCGGCGAGAAGGACGCGGGGATGCGCCAGAAGCGCCCGGCACAGGGCGACGCGCGCCCTCTGCCCTCCGGACAGGTCATGGGGCGGACGGTCGAGTTCCACATCCGTGCAGCCCAGCGAGTCGAGCATCCCTCGGATGTCGGAGTCCGACGGTCCCCGTTCCGACGTCCTCCGATGGGGACGTCGCAGGAGGTCCAGCAAGGCCGCGGTACGACGGTCCCGTCTCCCCCGGGGCCGCCGCACCGCGTACCCACACGGGGATCGGATGGTCCCGGCCACGGTGTCTCCCAGCAGACGAGGCTCCTGCGGGAGATACATGACCGCGGCTCGCCATTCCTGCGGGGTGACGAGGGGTGATTCACGCCCGTCCAGGCTCAGGGAACCGGACGCCTGCGGGTTGAGAAGGGCCAGCGCCGTGAGCAGGCTGCTTTTGCCGCTCCCGGAGGGCCCTGTGAGGTCCACGATCGATCCGGCGACGAGGTCGAGGCCGAGGCCGCGGAACAGAGTGGTTCCGCCGGAGGACGACGGCATGACGCAGGTCATGCCGACCGCATGCAGCAGGGGCCTGTCAGGATTCGGGGACATACGAGTCACGATAGGCCCAGCCGCGGAAGGCATGAAACGTCCGCGATTCGAAGGCACGGTGCCGGCCCCCGTCCGGCCAGCGACGCCGGGATGTCACCCGAGCGAAGGAGACCGGAGGTCAGTCCGCCGCCGACGCATCCGCGGCGGAGCTGGCGGGCGCGGAGGATGTCGGCCGCGTGCCGTCCGTCGGCCTGTCGATGAGAGCGGTGAGCGCCCACAGGATGCTCGCCACATCGATCGCCTCCTGGAGGATGGCGCCGACGATGGCCGGGATGACGCCGAATCCGGCGACCACCATGCAGAGGATGGCGGCGATGAGACCGCCGTACACGGCCTGGAGCATGACGTGTCGCGTCTGCCGGGAGATGACCATGGCCGTGGGGACCATGGCGATGTCGTCGTTCATGATGACCACCTGGGCGGATTCGCTGGCCGCGGTGGAGGCGCCGTCCGTCATGGCCACTCCGATGTCGGAGGCCGCGAGCACGGGCGCGTCGTTCACGCCGTCGCCGACCATCATGGTGATCTCGCCGCGGTCGGGAAGCCCGATCATGCCCTTGACGAGCTCGACGATCCGGGCGATGAACCCGGGCCGGCCGGCGGCGTCAGACTCCACGGACGCGGGACGATGATGGGCGGCGGCGACCGCGTCCACCTTGCCCTCGGGAAGCAGCTCGGCGCGCACGTCGTCGATGCCGACGGCGTCGCCGACGATCTCGGCGGAGCCGGACTTGTCTCCGGTGAGCATGGTGACCTGGGACACCCCGAGCTCGCGCAGCCTGGCGATCGTGCCCCGGGCGTTGTCACGCGGGAAGTCCTTGAGGACTATGCGACCGGCCAGCTCCCCGTCGACGGAGACGTAGGTGACCATCTCGTTGGCCGCCAGCGGACCGAAATCCCTTTCGACGTCGGCCGTGGTGGCGCCCAGAGCCACGTAGGAGAGCCGCCCGACGCGCACCCTTCGCTCGTCGATGACCCCTTCGACGCCGTTGCCGGTGTCCTCATGCGCATCCGACACGTCCGGACGCGTGATGTCACGGGAGTGGAGAAGATCGACGGCTGCCTTCTCGACGCCGCGGGCGAGGATGTGGGAGGAGTACGTCTCGAGCATGCCGGCGTCGACGAGCAGCGCATCGGCGTCCAGCTTCGCGGTGCTCCAGGGGGCGAGCTCGACGCGGTCGACCTGCGGCTTCTTGCGGGTGAGGGTTCCTGTCTTGTCGAAGAAGACATGGGTGACGTCGCCCAGCCGCTCGAGGATGTCCTGGGCCTTGATGACGATGCCGGCCTTGGCGAGCCGCCCGGTGCCGCCCATGAACGCGACGGGCGCGGCGATGAGCAGCGGGCAGGGGGTGGCGATGACGAGCACCTCGGCGAATCGCAGCGGGTTGCCGGAGGCCGCCCAGGCGATGAAGGCGATGGCGAAGGACACGACGGTGAAGGGCACGGCGAGCAGGTCCGCCGTCTTCACCGAGGCGGAGCGCGACTCCTGCGCGGATCGGACGAGACCGACGATCCGCTGATACTGGGAGTCCGTGGACACGGCGGTGGCGCGAACGACGAGGGGCGCGGCGCCGTTCACCGCTCCGGAGGCGACCTTGGCGCCCTCGTACACGTCGACCGGCAGCGGCTCGCCGTTGATCATGGACATGTCAAGGGTGGCCTGGGGGCTGAGCAGCACGCCGTCCACCGGAACGGTCTCTCCGGGCTTGACGAGAAGGGTGTCGCCGATCGCCACCTCGTCGACCGTGATGGTCGACCACGTCGGCGAGTCCTCGGAGCCTCCGGGCCCGCGGCGATGCGCGACGGAGGGGGCCGCCTCGACGAGCGCGGCGAGGTTGCGCTGGGCGCGGGACTCGGCGTAGTCCTCGATGGCGGCTCCCGAGAAGATCATGACGACGACGATCCAGCTCGCCCAGAACTCATGCACCACCAGAGTGGACATCAGCGCGACGACGGCGAGGATGTCCACGCCGACATGGCCCTTGCGCACGTTGCGGATCATCTCCCACACGGAATGGGCGACGGTGAGGATGGCGGTGATGACGAGGATGATGACGGCGGCGCGGTTGAAGGGCCGCCACAGGATGCCGGCGACCAGCCCGATGACGAGTGTGAGAATGAGGATGGGGCGGCCTCCCGTGAGAACGGGGGCGAGACGCCGTGCAAGATCCATCGTCTTCTTCGCCATTCCGTGGCCTCCTGACGTAGGGCGGGCATCGCGCCCGTAACGGATAAACCCTGACAGCATAGGTCCAAAAACGTTGAAATTCCAACGATTCAAGTTCTATGGGGCGAACATCGGACTACGCGTCTTCGAAGTCCGGAGATGATCGGGGGAATTCCCGGGGACGCTCCACCGGGCGCTTCCCGGAATTCCCCGGCGCGACGAAATCGGCAAACGTCCCCATCGAGATGGTCCGGAATCCCCAAGGATGCTCCGGCACGACCGTGCGCTCGTCAACCGCCCCTTCGTGACCATGAACTTTCGGCATGTTATCGTTCGGGATGCCATCGGACATCGGCATGACCATGAACGCGGTCCGCTGAATCACCACGCCAGGGCGCATGACAGCCACTCCCACCATCACATTGCGAAAAGCTCCCCGTGACTCCCGGTCCCGACAAGCACGAGAAGACCGGAATCGTCGTCGATTCGCTTCCGGCCGTCGACATGCTCATCC
>CALEGL010000168.1 GCA_937876495.1 uncultured Bifidobacterium sp. | reverse complement strand
CGAGGTCGCCGCCGCTTGCAACCGCTCTCTATTCGTCGGCACGGTCGGCTGTGTATAGGGGACAGGAGATCGTCTTCTCCGGCCCGCCGTCCCGCATCGGCGGGGCCTCCCGTTCCATCACCGGCGACTACCTCACGGGCCGTCGCGCCATCGAGACGCCGAAGCACCGGCGTCCGACGAAGCGCGGACGCGCCCTCGTCGTGCGCGGCGCCCGGGAGAACAACCTCAGGGACATCGACGTGAGCTTCCCGCTCGGCGTCCTCACCTGCGTGACGGGCGTGTCCGGCTCGGGCAAGTCCACTCTGGTGAACTCCATCCTTTATCCGGCGCTCGCCGACAGGCTCAACGGCGCGCGCATCGTCCCCGGCAAGCACACGCGCGTCGAGGGCATCGAACAATGCGACAAGGTGATCCACGTCGACCAGAACCCCATCGGCCGCACCCCGAGGTCGAATCCAGCCACGTACACGGGCGTGTGGGACAAGATCCGCACCCTGTTCGCGAAGACGCCGGAGGCGCAGGTGCGCGGCTATGGTCCGGGCCGCTTCTCCTTCAACGTCAAGGGCGGCCGGTGCGAGACCTGTCACGGCGACGGCACCATCAAGATCGAGATGAACTTCCTGCCGGACGTGTACGTCCAGTGCGAGGCCTGCCACGGCAGGCGCTACAACCGCGAGACCCTCGAGGTCACGTGGGACGGCAGGACCGTGGCCGACGTGCTCGACATGCCCATCGAGGAGGCCGCGCGGTTCTTCCGCGCCTACCCCTCGATCTCCCGCTACCTCGACACCCTCGTGCGGGTGGGCCTCGGATACATCCGCCTCGGCCAGCCGGCGCCCACCCTGTCGGGCGGCGAATCACAGCGCGTCAAGCTCGCCACCGAGCTGCAGCGCCGCTCCACGGGACGCACCGTGTACATCCTGGACGAGCCCACCACCGGCCTGCACTTCGAGGACGTGCGCAAACTGCTGCTCGTCCTCCAGGAGCTCGTCGACAAGGGGAACACGGTCATCGTCATCGAGCACAACCTCGACGTGGTGAAGTCGGCCGACTGGATCATCGACCTCGGCCCCGAGGGCGGCGACGGCGGCGGGACCGTCGTGGCCCAGGGGACCCCTGAGCAGGTCGCCGCCTGCCCGGAGAGCTGGACAGGGCGCTTCCTGGCCCCCATGCTCGCGCACCGGCCATGACTGGGAGCGCGACCGACGACATGACCGGCGGCATGGGCAACGATGCGAGGGCATCCGGCGGCGAGGGAACCAACGCCAACGGCGCCCCGCTGCTCGGCGACTCCCGCGACCTCTTCCGGCCGCGCACCTCGGACATCCCCGCCAGTCCGGGCGTGTACAAATGGCGAGACGGCGAGGGCAGGGTCATCTACGTCGGCAAGGCGAAAAGCCTGCGGCAGCGCCTGACGAACTACTTCCAGCCGCTGGACGAGCTCCACCCGCGCACCCGGACCATGGTGCTCACCGCGCGAAGCCTCGAATGGACCGTCGTGGGGACGGAGCTCGAGGCCCTCACCCTCGAATACACGTGGATCAAGGAGTTCGACCCGCGCTTCAACGTCGTCTTCCGCGACGACAAGACCTACCCGTATCTGGCCGTCTCCTCCGGGGAGGCGATTCCGCGCGTATGGATCACCCGGAGCCGGCGACGCCGGGATTCGCGCTACTTCGGCCCCTACGCCAAGGTCTGGCCTCTGCGCCACAGCCTGGACACGCTGCTCAAGACCTTCCCCGTGCGCACCTGCTCCGACGGGGTGCTCCGCCGGGCGCGCCTGTCGGGACGCCCCTGCCTTCTGGCCTCCATCGGCAAATGCAGCGCCCCCTGCGTCGGACGCGTCGACCCCGACGAGCACCGCCGGATGTGCGAACGGCTTGTGGGGATCCTCAGCGGCAACCTCGGCCGCGGGTATCTGGCGACGCTGGACGCGCGAATGCGCCAGGCCAGCGAGGAGCTCGACTTCGAGCGCGCCGCCCGCCTGCGCGACGAAATCGCGATGCTGCGCACGGTGGTCGAGCAGAACGCCGTGGTCTTCGACCAGGGCGTGGACGCCGACGTCTTCGGATTCGCCACCGACGAGCTCGAGGCCTCGGTGCACGCCTTCTTCGTGCGGGCGGGGACCATCCGCGGCGAGCGCAACTGGAGCGTGGAGCGCGTGGAGGACATCGACGACCACGAACTCATGGCCGAGATGATTTCGCAGGTGTATTCGGAGCTGACGGGGGAGTCCCCCTCGTCCTACGCGTCGTCCGACTCCTCCGTGTCCCCGTCGGCCGCGTCGGCCGCGTCGTCCCCGCCTTCCTCATCAGCCTCGCATCCCTCGTCGGATCTGGTATCCGAGTCGTCGTCGACGTCGCCGCCGGTTTCGCGGATTCAGCACGCGCCCTCGGCATCCCCCGGGGAGGGGGAGGACCCGACGGACGGCACGGGATGCGAGAACGGCGCCATCGCCGTCATCGAGCGCCGCGACGCGCTGGGCATCACCCAGCGGGCCGACGCCGTGGACGAACGTTCCCGCGCCAGGGCGACCCGCATCCGCCACCGCAGGCAGGAGCGCACGGGACGGGACGATTTCATGGCCCCCATCGCGCCCGTGCCGCCCCGTATCGTGGTGCCAGTGGAGCCGTCCCGGCGCCAGGCGCTGGAGGAATGGCTCACGGGTCTGCGTGGGGCGTCCGCGCGGATCGCCATCTCCAGCAGAGGCGATCTGAAGGCGCTGATGGAGCGGGCGAACGACAACGCCGCCCAGGCCCTTCAGCGCAGCAAGCTCAGCCGCGTGAACGACCTCGCAGCCCGCACCGAGGCGATGCGCCAGGTGGCGAAGGCCCTCGGCCTCGACAGGGCCCCGCTGCGCATCGAATGCTATGACGTGTCCAACGCCGTCGACGGACGCTTCCAGGTGGCTTCGATGGTGGTGTTCGAGGATGCCATGCCCAGAAAATCCGAGTACCGCCGCTTCGAGATCCGCGGCTCCGACGGCTCGGGGCGCCTCGACGACCTCGACGCCCTGTACGAGACGCTGTCACGTCGCTTCAGACATGGCAACGTCGCCGGGGACTCCGGGGAAAGCATGGAGGCCGACCGCCGCGCGAAGGCCACGGGGGCGAATGGCTCCGACGCCGTCCAGCAGGACGCCAGGCCGCACCACTTCGCCTACCGGCCGAACCTCGTCGTGGTCGACGGGGCGCGTCCCCAGGCCGAGGCGGCCGCACGCGCCATGGCGGACCGCGGGGTCACGGACGTCGCGGTCTGCGGTCTGTCCAAACGCCTCGAGGAGGTGTGGCTGCCCGGGGAGGAGTATCCCGTCATCCTGCCCCGCCAGTCCGAGGGGCTGTATCTGCTTCAGCGCGTCAGGGACGAATCGCACCGCTTCGCCATCACCTATCACCGGACCGTGCGGCGTCGCGGGGCCCTGCGCTCCGCTCTCGACGACATCCCCGGCATCGGTCCGGCGCTCCAGAAAAGGCTTCTGGCCGCGTTCGGCTCCGTGCGGCGGATGCGCACCTCCTCGGTGGAACAGCTCGAGGCCGTGGAGGGCATCGGTCATGCGAAGGCCCTCGTCCTGCACCGGGCTCTGGCCCCGGGGCCGGACGGTTCGTCGTCCCGAACGCCCCCGCAGGGCGACCCGGACCCGTCCGACGCTCGGACGGCGGCGGGCGACGGGACCATGCCCGCGGATAGCATGGGGGCGACGAAGGAGACGAGATGACGAGGGTCGACCATCGCTGCGCCGTTCTGGGGCATCCCATCGCGCATTCGCTGTCCCCGGTGCTTCATATGGCGGCCTATCGGGCCCTGGGTCTTGAGGGGTGGTCCTATCGGCGCGTCGACGTCGAGGAGGCGGCACTTCCCGGCTTCCTTGCGGGGCTCGACGGATCCTGGATGGGTCTGAGTCTGACGATGCCCCTCAAACGCACCATCCGGCCCTTCGGAAGCCCCTGCGACGGATGGTCCGAGGAGCTCGGCGTCTCCAACACCGCCGTTCTGCGCTTCGGGGCGCCGTCCGCCGATTCCGGAGCGGCTCCGGCGGACGGCCCGGCGGCGGCGACCGGAGTCACGGGCCCCGCCCTGGGACCGACCTCCATCGCGCTGTACAACACCGACGTCCACGGCATTGAACGCGCCATCCGCCATGCGCGCCCGGACCTCCCTCCCGAGGCCGACGTGGCCATCCTCGGCAACGGCAACACCGCGCTGTCCGCGCTCGCCGCCTGCACCATGCTGTTCCGCCGTTCCCGAATCTCCGTGCTCGCGCGACGTCCTGAGAGGTCGACGGCCCTCTCGGACTTCGCATCCCGCCATGCGGACCGCATCGCAACCTTCCGCTCGCTGCCCCTGGAAGGGGAGCGGACGCCGTCGCTGCTGCCCGCATGCGATCTCGTCGTCAGCACACTGCCCTCTCATGCGGCGGACGGTCTGGCCCGCAATCTGCTCGTGGCGTCGGGGACCATGAGTGGGACGCTGCTCGACGTGGCCTACGACCCCCATCCCAGCCTGCTGCAATCGACGTGGGGACGTCTTCACGGCGTCGGAATCGGCGGCGAGGAGATGCTGCTGTATCAGGCGATTGACCAGGTGGAGCTGATGGTGGGAGCCGTTCCCGAAGGACGCGCCCGGCTCGAGGCGACCGACGCGAACGACGTCGAGAACGCCATGCGCCGCGCATTGGAGTCGGCGTTGGCCGCCGGACGTCCCGGTCCGGCTCACGCAGGCGGCGGGAACGACCGGGGGACGGGATCCGAGGACGAACGATGACCAGGGAGCCGGCATGACGACACACGACGTGACCACAGGACGGGCACCGGACGACGACGCCTCAGAGATGGCCGATTCCGCGGCGTCCACGACCCGGGCGGCGTCCACGACCAGTGGCGGGCCGGTTCCACCGACTGCCGGATCGGCGACGGACACCGAGGCGTCGCCGGACGACCGGAGCTTCGAGGTGCTGCTCATCACCGGCATGAGCGGCGCGGGACGCTCCCATGCGGCCGACTGCATCGAGGACATGGGCTGGTACGTCGTGGACAATCTGCCGCCCAAGCTGCTCGTCCCGCTCGTCGACATGATGACGTCCTCGGGCTCGAAGGTGCATCGTCTGGCCGCCGTCATCGACGTGCGCTCGCGCAGCTACTTCGACGACCTGTCCGCCGTCCTCAGCCACCTCGATGACCTTGGCGTGAAGACCCGCATCCTGTTCCTCGACGCCGCCGACGACGTGCTCATCACGCGCTACGAGTCGGTGCGCAGACCGCATCCCCTCCAGCACGGCAATCGCCTCATCGACGGCATCCATGAGGAGCGCGAGCTTCTCGCCGGTCTCAAGGAGCACGCGGATACGGTCATCGACACCTCCCGGCTGAGCATCCACCAGCTGTCGACCAAGCTGTATGAGGCGATGCTCGGATCCGGCCCTTCGACGGTGTCGGTGCACATCTTCAGCTTCGGCTTCAAATACGGCATTCCTCTGGACGCCGACTTCGTCGCCGACGTGCGCTTCCTGCCGAACCCCTTCTGGATCCCCGCGCTACGCGATATGACCGGCCGGGACGCCCCGGTGAGCGACTATGTGCTGTCGAGTCCGGGAGCCAGGGAGTTCCTCGACGCCTTCGAACGGACGATCATGATCGCCGTCGAAGGGTACGCCAAGGAGGACAAGCATTTCGTCACCATCGCCATCGGCTGCACCGGAGGCCAGCACCGTTCGGTCGCCATCAGCGACGAACTCGCCCAACGACTGCGCGCACGGGGACTGTCCGTGACGGTATCGGCCCGCGAACTGCACCGCCGGGGACGGGACTGAGACGGCCGGGTCCGGGGGCCGCCCGGACAGGGAAAGACGAGGTTGTCCACAACCTTCGGTATCACAGATTGCCGTGGCATGGGCGAGTGGAATCCGCCGGCCGCCAGAGGGAAGAACGGAATCAGGAGGATGCTCTTGGCACTACTCGATGATGTCAAAAGCGAACTCGCCGCGATAGACAACGACCGCCCCGTGGCTGTTATGGCGCAGGCGGCCGCGATGATGCGCCTTGGCGGGGGGCTCAGGCCCGTGAACAACCAGGCGGTGGTGCGCGCGCAGCTGGATTCCATCGACGCCTCACGGTGGCTGCAGCGGAGCATATCCACGCATTTCCACCGTCAGGCCATCGTCACGCAGGTCATGCGCTCCACGCCCATGGGTCAGGTCCGCCGATATGACGTTCTGGTGGAGCGCGGCGCGACCGCCCTGGCGCTGCAGGCCGGCCTGCTCGACCGGCGCATGCATCTGGTCAAGGGTCTTCCCTCGGAGATCATCACCGGGAACATCGCGCAGGTGAAGGCCGCATGGAGAGGCGCCTTCCTTGCCCGGGGATTCATATCCGAACCTGGGGAGGCCGGGTTCCTTGAGGTCGTCTGTCCCTCGCGGGAGGCCGCACTCGCCCTGGAGGATGCCGCGCGGCGTCTGGGGATCACCTCGGCCAAGATTCGTCAGGTCCGCAGCTCGGAGCGCGTCACCATGCGGGATCCCGATGCCATCGAGCG
>CALEGL010000167.1 GCA_937876495.1 uncultured Bifidobacterium sp. | reverse complement strand
GCCGACGATCGGGTCGCCTCCTGCGCCCAGGCATGCCGTGAAGCCGATGTCCGAAAGCTCCCCCATGAGCTGGTAGGTCAGCGTGCCGGACTTCGACACGAGACCCAGCGGACCGCGTCCGACGATGCCATCGGGGATGATGCCCAGATTGCATCCATGCCGGTCGGACGTCGCGGGCAGGGTGATCAGTCCCGGGCAGTTCGGGCCGATGATGCGGGTCCCGCGTCGGAGCGCGAGCTCCACGGCATAGGCGGTATCGGCGACCGGAATCCCCTCGGTGATGACGACGATGAGCTTCAGGCCAGCCTCGATGGCCTCGACCATGGCGTCCTTGGCGAAGCGGGGCGGGACGAAGATCACGCTGGCCCGCGCACCGGTGGCTTCGCAGGCGGCTTTGCAATCGGCGAACACCGGGATATGCGCGTCCGCGCCGCCGAGGGAGCCAGGGAAGTCGACGGTCTGGCCGGCCTTGCGCGGGTTCACGCCGCCTACGATGCGCGTGCCGGCCCGAAGCATCCGCGCGGTATGGAGCATCCCCTGGTGCCCTGTCATCCCTTGGACTATGACGGGGGCTCCGTCCTCGATGAACAGCGTCATCGCGAGCCCTCCTTCCCTGTCTCCCGTTCCCCTGCGGCGGCTTCGGCGGCCGCCTGGGCCGCGTCCTCCATCGTCGACCTCACCCGGATGCGCGGGTCCTGCGCCCGGCTGAGGATGTCCAGTCCCAGTGCGGCCTGATTGCCGTCGAAGCGGACCACGATGGGCAGGGACGGGTCATGCTCGGCCACGGCGTCGAGTATGCCCCGGGCGACCTCGTCGCAGGATGTGATTCCCCCGTACACGTTGATGAACACGGATCTGACCTGCGGGTCGGACAGGACGATGCCCAGGCTGTCGCTCATGACCTTCGCCGAGGCCCCTCCCCCGATGTCAAGGAAGTTCGCGGCCTTCACCCCGGTGCGTTGCTCCTCTCCGGCGCCGGCGACCGCGTCCAAGGAGCTCATGACGAGGCCTGCGCCGTTGCCGATGACGCCCACCTGGCCGTCGAGATGCACGTAGTGGAGACCGAGTTCGCGGGCACGAGCCTCGAAGGGGTCGCGATGTGCCGTGTCCTCGAAGCGTCTCCAGCCGTCATGGCGGAACGCCGCGTTGTCGTCGAGCGAGATCTTCGCGTCGAGCGCGCACAGCGATTTGGACGACTCGTCGTCCGGGTCGCCGATTTTGGCCAGCGGATTGATCTCCACCAGGGTCGCGTCGCTGTCGCGGAAGCATCTCCACATGCGCAGCAGGATGTCCGCCGCCTGATCGACGTCGGCGTGGTAGAAGCCGATGTCCTCGGCCATGCGTCGCGCGTCCTCGGTTCCGAAGTCGTCGAGGGCCTCGATATGCAGACGTCGCACCGATTCGGGGTGCCGTCTGGCGACCTCTTCGACCTCGGTGCCGCCGTTGGCGGTGGCCAGGACGTCGAAGTCCCGGGAGGACCTGTCGACGGAGATGGACACGTAATACTCGTGCAGGACGTTCTTGGCCTCGGCCACCAGCGCTCCGTTGACGGCATGGCCGTGCACGCTCATCGGCAGGATGCGCGTCGCGAGGGACTCGGCCTCGTTGCGGTCGTGCGCCAGGCGCACCGCTCCGGCCTGGCCTCGGTGTCCGATCTTCGCCTGTCCCTTGATGACGCAGGGGTAGCCGATGTCGTCGGCGGCACTCCCCGCATCCTCGGCCGTCGTGGCGTACAGGGCCCGGGGAACGGGAATCCCCGCCTCTTCAAGAAGCTGCCTGGCCTGGAATTCGTAGAGGTCCATTCCTTCTCCATCACCTCTGGTTCGTCGTGGTCATTGGTATGCGGCATGCGGCTGGCTCAGGCCGGCATCGTCAGCAGTGAACTGGTGGGCCGGCCCTTCAGGGCCGCCGTTCCGTTGAGCCCCTCAAGCTCCATGACGAAGCTGAAGCCCGCCACGATGCCTCCGCACTTCTCGATGAGGTCGGCCGCGGCGTTTGCCGTCCCGCCCGTGGCGATGAGATCGTCGACGATGAGCACGCGTTCGCCGGGTGACACCGCCGAGGTTTCGACCTCGAGCGTCTGGGTACCGTACTCCAGGGAGTAGTCCTCCTTCACCGTCTTGGGAGGAAGCTTGCCGGCCTTGCGCACGGCGATGAAGCCCTTGCCCAGTCGCCATGCCAGCGCGGGTCCGAAGAGGAAGCCACGGGCCTCGAGACCCGCGACCGAGTCGAAGTCGTCCGCCGGCACCGGCAGGGAGGCCTCAAGAGCGGCGATCATGATCCGCAGTCCGCGGGGATCGGCCAGGGCGGGCATGAAGTCCCGGAAGAGAATCCCCTTCTTGGGGAATCCGGGAATCGACCGGATGAGGGATACGAGGTATTCCGCGTCGTTCCTGTCGACGTTGCTCAGCTTGTCGATGCTGATATCGCTGTCTGCCATGCCTACCTGTCCTTGACTGCTGGTGCTTTCCCGGGCTCGCTCTCGGACGAGACGCCCGGGGGAAGCGGCGGCGTTTCGTCCGAGAGGCTAGTCGTTCCGGGATTCCCCGGTGTCCTGCGTGCCGGGGTCATCCGCCTCGCCCGTCGTCGCGGAGGGTTCGGTGGAATCCCGTCCGGACCCGGACATGAGCGCGGCGCCCGTCGCGTCGGTCGCGTCGGTCGCGACCGTGACTTGGTCGGAGCCGACCGCCTCGACGGGATTCGCGGCCTCGACGGGATTCTCCGCCGGAAGCGGGTTTCCCTTTTCATCGACCTCGCTGTCGTCCACGTAGGCGGGGCGGACGTACTCCTTGGAGATGGCCCGGAAGGTGAAGCGCATAAGCGACCCGTCCGAGTCGATGACGATCTCCTCGTACTTGGAATCGACGGAGACCACCTTGCCGATGATTCCGCCTATGGTGATGACCTCGGTACCCGGCTGAAGGGACTCACGGAAGTCCTTGACCTTTTTCTGCTGCTGCTTGGCCTTGTGTGACTGCCAGAACATCATGCCGGCGAGCATGACGACGATAACGATGATGAACAGGGTGTTCTGATCCACTGTGCAGGCTCCTCACGGACTGGGGGGACGACGGCTGTCGGACGTCCGGAAACATCATGCTAGAAGAGCTTGCTGACATCCCGTTCCGCGCCGTCGGCCGGGTCCATGTCCGGGTCGAGACCCAGATGCGTCCATGCCCTGCGCGTGGCCACTCGTCCCTTCGGCGTGCGCACGAGGAAGCCCTCTCGGACGAGATACGGCTCGCAGACCGTCTCCACCGTCTCGGCCTCCTCCCCGACCATCGCGGCGAGGTTGTTCAACCCGACGGGGCCTCCCTGGAAGCTGGTGACGATGGCCTTGAGCACGGCGATGTCGAGCCGGTCGAGGCCTTCGGAATCGATCTGATACAGGGCCAGGGCGTCGTGGACGTCCTTCTGCCCGATGACGCCGAGGTCATGGACGATGGCCCAGTCGCGCACGCGCCTCAGGAGACGGTTGGCTATTCGTGGCGTCCCCCTCGATCTGAGCGCCAGCTCCGCCGCGGCCCCCGGTCCAAGCGTGATGCCGAGCACGCCCGCGGAGCGCTCGACGAGCCTTTCGAGCTCGTCATGGGGATAGAAGTCCAGGTGCGCGGTGAAGCCGAAACGCGCGCGCAGCGGGGCGGGGAGCATCCCTTCACGGGTGGTGGCGCCCACGACCGTGAAGCGCGGCAGCGTCAGCGGAATCGAGGAGGCGCCGGGTCCCTTGCCGACCATGACGTCCACACGGAAGTCCTCCATGGCGATGTACAGCAGCTCCTCGGCGGCCCGCGGAAGTCGGTGGATCTCGTCGATGAACAGCACCTCTCCCGTGTCCAGGGAGCTGAGGATGGAGGCGAGGTCACCCGCGTGGAGGATCGCGGGACCCGACGTTACGCGGATGGGGACGCCGAGCTCGTTGGCGACGATCATCGCCAGAGTCGTCTTTCCCAGTCCGGGAGGCCCCGCCAGCAGGATATGGTCCGGGGGCACGTCGCGTTTGCGGGCGGCGTCAAGGAACAGCTGGAGCTGCGCTTTGAGCCGTGGCTGGCCGATGAAGCCGTCCAGGGCGTGGGGACGCAGCTCCTCATCGCTGACCGGCTCGTCGCCCATCGGGGCGGAGGAGACCATGCGCAGGGATTCCTCGCGGGCTCCGGCATTGTCCCGTCCGGAATCGATGCCGTCGTCGCTGCTTCGAGTCGCGGCCATGCCCGCCTACCTTCCTCTATCCAGCCATGCCAGGGTCCTGCGCAGAAGCACGGCGGCATTCTCGGCGTCGGGGTCGGAGCCGTTGCTCTGAAGCTCCTGACGGACATGGGACACGGCCCGACCCGCCTCCTGCTCCGACCAGCCGAGGGAGACGAGACCCTCCACGACCTGTCCGACCACGGTCGGCTCCTCTTCCGTGGACCCATCGTTCCCGGATTCGTCCAGCGAATCGACGTCGATGGAGCCGCGAAGCTCGAGAATGATCTTCTGCGCCCCCTTGCGTCCCAGACCGGGTGCCTTCGCGAGGGCCGTCGCATCCCCGTCTGCGATGGCCCTCGCCAAGGAGTCGGGCGTGAGGGTGGACAGCAGAGACAGCGCCACCTTGGGGCCGATTCCGCTCGCCTTCTGCAGTTGAAGGAACAGACGCTTTGCGGCGGGGGTCAGGAAGCCGTATAACACGGGCTGGTCCTGGGCGATGGTGAGCACTGTGGAGACGCTGGCGTCCGATCCGGCATGCAGCGATGCGAGATCCCGGTGCGGCATACGGACTTCGAAGCCGATTCCGCCGACGAGCATCAGCGCCACGTTCCCGTCCACGGACGCGACCTGACCGCGGAGCATGCCGATCATGCCGATCCTCCCATCGACGAGTCTTCGAACATCTGTTCGACATCCTACTCCATCATCCCCTGCCGTGACGCCGGACGGCGGAGCAAGGGGATGGAATCGTATGCCGATCGAGAACCGATGCCGTTCGACCGGCGGGATGGTGCCGTCCTCTTGGCACGCTCGCATCCGCACGCGGTGGTCGATATTGGGCTCGTGCGGATGCCGGCCGCTACATGCCTCTGTCGCCGTTGATCCGGCGGCGTCCGCGACGCCTCTGCTCGGCCAGGGCCCACTGGCGCTGGGCCTCGGTGAGATGCTCCTCTCGCTCCCCTCCCTGGAGCGCGCCCGCCGGACGCAACGCGTGGCAGATGGCCTGGGCGAGGGCGTCGGCGGCATCCGGCGGAGTGGGCATGGCGTTGAGTCTAAGGATGCGCATGACCATCCGCTCCACCTGGATCTTCTGAGCCGTTCCGTTGCCGGTGATGGCCATCTTGGCCTCCGTCGGCGTATGCAGGGCGACGGGGATGCCTCGCTGAGCCGCGGCGAGCATGGCCAGACCGGCCGCCTGGGCGGTGCCCAGAACCGTGTTGCGGTTCTCCTGCGCGAAGACGCGTTCGATGGAGACGGCATCCGGAACGAAACGGTCCATCTTCGCGACGAGACCGTCATAGATGGCCAACAGCCGCAGATCCTGGGAGGCATGCGGATCGGACCGGATGACATCCACGTGGATGAAGGAGAGCCTGCGACCCTCCCCCGCCTCGATGACCCCGACGCCGCAGCGCGTCAGACCGGGGTCGACACCGAGGATGATCACCGCTACTCCAGCTCGGCGAGCTGCTCCATCACCTCGTCGGAGGCCGTCCAGTTGCTGTAGATGTTCTGGACGTCGTCGAGGTCGTCGAGGTTGTCGATGAGCCGGGACACCTTCTGGGCGTCCTCGAGGTCGAGCTCCACTTCGGTCTTCGGCATCATGACGAGGTCGGCGGAGTCATAGTCCACTCCGGCCGCCTGCAGCGCCTTGCGCACGTCGATGAGGTCGGCGGGGTCGGTGACCACGGTGAACGCGTCGCCGTCGTCCTGCACGTCCTCCGCGCCCGCTTCGGCCGCCTTGTCGAACAGGTCGTCGAAGTCCACGCCTTCGGCAGGGACGACGATCTGGCCCTTGCGTTCGAAGTTGAAGCTCACGGCCCCCGACGTCGCCAGGGAGCCGTTTCCTTTCGTCAGCGTCGAACGTACCTCGGCCGCTGCGCGGTTGCGGTTGTCCGTGAGGCATTCGATGATGAGGCCGACTCCGGCGGGCGCATAGCCCTCGTAGACGATGTCCTCGTAGCTGGCGGCTCCCGCCTCCTCGCCGGATCCGCGCTTGACGGCGCGCTTGATGTTGTCGGCGGGCATCGAGGCCTTCTTGGCCTTGACGATGGCGTCATACAGGGTCGGATTGCCGTCGGGGTCCCCTCCGCCCATGCGCGCCGCGATCTCGATGTTCTTGATGAGCTTCGCGAACAGCTTGCCGCGCTTCGCATCGATGGCGGCCTTCTTGTGCTTGGTGGTCGCCCACTTGGAATGCCCTGACATATTGCTCCTAGCAGGTTGCGTATACGGGAAACGACATGATTCTAGAGCCCCGAGCCGACATTGTCCTCAGCGCGAAGCGGGACCGGATGCAGGCTTCGCACTCATCTCGCGGTGGACGAGGACCATGCGCTGAACCACCGTGACAGCCCCGAGAACCGCAAGAATGACCATGTCGGCCGTAAGTATCGCGTCGATTCGGGTGATCCCTGCCAGGGCCATGCCGACGAGGATGACGGCAAGACGGTCGGAACGTGTCGCGATGCCGTTCTTCGCCTCGTATCCCACGGATTCCGCGCGGGCCCGGGCGTAGGACGTGACGAAGGACGTCATCACGGCCACAAGCGCCGCCGCAATCCCCGTCCAGGCCACGGCATCGGATGCCGTGGGCGCGCTCGTCCACGTCCGCGACCATGGCGTGTGAAGGATGAAGTAGAGCTCCACGGAGACGTGTTCGGCTCAGCCGGCGACCGTGTCCACGGTGGATGCGCGTAAGGCTCCCTTGGCGGTTCCGACTCGCGTGACTGATGCGTCCGCGCCGTCGAGAGCATCTAATCTGTTGAAGACCGTTTTTACCGC
>CALEGL010000166.1 GCA_937876495.1 uncultured Bifidobacterium sp. | reverse complement strand
TCGTTATTTACAAATGAGAGTCGGGTCGATGACCCGACGAGAGAACAAGATTTGATCGACAGATCCCGAAACAGGTAGGGGAGGTGAGTGAGAATGAATACGCACAACTGAAGATCGGTGTCGAAGACGTAACCACGAGTGAAGAAGTACTTGAAAATGAAACCCACCGCGATGCCGTTGATCAGATAGGGGAAGAAGTAGGTGGCCTTGGAGAAGTTGCCCAGCTTCACCTTGAACGCGAGGACGGTCGACAGATACAGCGCCAACGCCACCTGGATAAGGGCGCCGACCATATAGTAAAGGCTGAGCTTGAGGGCACCGAGGGTGTCGGTACGGGTGAAGACCTGCTCATAGTTGTTGAGGCCGACCCAACGGGGGGTGCCAATGTATTTCATTTTATAAAGGCTGTAGCTCATCATATCGCCGAACGGCAGATAGGTGAATGCAACCAGAAGAATAACCGGAATGGCAGAAAACGCAACGATGATCAGACCCTTGTGCCAATCCATATGTTTTTTGTTAAAAGGGACATCGGTCGTTGATACCGTGCCCATAGTCGCAGCTGACATAATTCCCTTAGTTGACTTGCAGGAACCCGTGATGATTCGGACGCTGAGCAGCGAAACGAAGAATCCCGAGACAGTGAATGGCCAGTGTGGCCGCCGAACGGAGGTCTGGCGGCCACACTGGAGTTGTTACATGAGAAGTGACAAGAGATTGCTACTTGACGACCGTGTCGTACTTGACGTCGACGTTCTCGGTCTTCAGAGCGGCGTTCCACTTGGAGTTCCACTGCTTGACCATGTCGTCATACGACATCTTCTTGGTCGACGCGTTCTCCACGATCGCCTGCACGCGGGAGTTGCCGTTCGACGCAAGAGCCAGCTCCGAATCCGAGTTCAGATCCGAGAAGAGATCCTCCTCGCCCTTCAACGCAGGCTCATCAATGACGAACTTCACGTTGTTCTTCGTGAAGTCGCTGTAGACGGCCGGAAGCTTGGTGATGTCCTTCGCGACGGGCAGGCACCCCTCGTTGTAGGAGAACCCGGACTTCTCGGTCATCCACTTGACGAAGATCATGGAGGCCTTCTGGTTGTCCTTGGAGGTCTTCTTGTTGATGCCGAAGGAGTAGTCGGCGCCCTCGGTGCTGTACTGCTTGCCCTTCACGCTGATCGGGAACGGCATGTAGCCGACGTCGCTGGCGTGGGAACCGGCGGCCTGCATCTGAGAAACAGCCCAGGAGCCCAGGGCCATGGTGGCGATCTGGCCGTTGTTCATCTTCGTCTTGGAGCTCTCCCAGTCCGTGGTCGAGTAGTCGGACTCGGTCAGACCCTCGGACACCGCGTCGTAGAGGATCTTGTACACGTTGTACGCGTGCGTGCCGTCGCCGGGATCCGAGAACGGGTTCTTCGTGTGAGGAAGCTCCTGGTTCCAGTACTTGGCGTCACCGGTCGAGGTGGAGCCCATGTAATCATCCCAGGCGCCCATCGTCCAGCCGGCCGCGTAGTTCGTGTACAGCGGGATCGCGCTCGTCTTCTCCTTGACCAGCTTGAGGTCAGCGATGAACTGCTTCGGCGTCGTCGGCAGCTTGTCGATTCCCGCCTCCTTGAAGACCTTCTTGTTATAGACGATGCCCTTGCCGTTGCCGACGCTGGCGATGCCGTAGACGTTGTCGTCATACGCCTTGTTGCTGGCGAAGTTCACCAGCTTGCCGACCTCGTCCGTCTTGCCGTAGGAGAGGAAATAGGTCCCCAGATCGGATTTGTCGATCGAGTCGGGGATCATCATGATGTCTCCCCAGCTGTTGCCCTGCAGGCGCGTCGCCGCGCTGTCCGCGTAGTTGGTGCCCCCGGTGATCTTCACCGTGATGTTCGGGTACATCTTGTTGAACGCCGCCAGGTACTGCTTCCATGAAGTGCCCGGATAATTGGACTGGAGCATGTCCGTACGGTTCGTGTACAGGCTGATGGTCGTCTTGATGTCCTTGCCGGTCTCGCCCAGCTTGATGCCGCTGTACGTCAGATCCGTGGACCCGGCGTTCGACGAGCCGCCGCAGGCCGCCATGCCGACCAGGCAGGCGCCCGCCGCAATGGCCGCGGTGATCTTCTTGACTGCTTTCATCGTGTTCCTTCTATCCTTCGTTGACTAACTTTCCCAAATCGGATTTGTCGGTTCCGCTCTGGACCTTGGAAACGAGTCTGCCCTGAACCGTCACCTTGGATTCCCTGGGGCACTGGTCCACGCACGGGTTCATGCCCAAGTGGTTCTTAAGAGTACATGATTTCCCGACGAAACTCAACCGGTTAAGTAACGGCGTTCATACATTTCCTCGCATTACGCATGCGAATGTGCGTAAATGATCCACCAGGGGCGTAGCCGAGGTCGGGCCGACATGCCGAAAACGACCGAATTCCAACAGTCGCAGCGACACCCCGCCTGCCGCCGCATTTTCTTGCCGACAAGCGGAGGCGGAAACAGAACCATGTGCCACCAACCAGCACGGCGTGTCGCCCACCGCGCAACGTAATCGTTTCCAATGATCCGTTCGCGGCAGCTCCACGACGAGAAAACCGCCCATGCCGGATTGCAGGCCACTGTCTATACACTAGGCATAAAAGGCTGTATCATTCGCAGTGAAGCGGTTAAGCAGCGTTCCATTCTACAGTCGCGATGAGGCCCAACTGCATAGAGAGACGCAACCCAGACAAGGAATGACGATGAATGCATATTCAACTCCCGGCGCATCGGACTCGTCCGATGTCCAGCAGGCATCGACGACCACCGATCGGACGGTGCAGGGGGATCTTCGGGTCTCGGCGGTTTTCAGCGACCACATGGTGCTGCAGCAGCGCAAGCCAATCGCCGTTTTCGGCTCCGCCCCGACGGGCAGAGGGGTAACCGCAAGAATTCTTTCCGACGACGAGGTGATCAGCGAAGCGGCATCGAGCGCGGGCGACGACGGGCGATGGATGATCTCGATGCCCAAACTTCCAGCCGGCGGCCCCTACACTCTGACAGTGGACGACGGAAGGCACACCGTGCTCTACACCGACGTGATGGTCGGAGAGGTGTGGCTTGCCGGCGGACAAAGCAATAT
>CALEGL010000165.1 GCA_937876495.1 uncultured Bifidobacterium sp. | reverse complement strand
CTGGCTGTACTTCGTCACCACGAACCTCAAGACGGGGGAGACGAAGTTCGCCACCACCGAGGACGAGTTCTGGAAGATTCGTGAGGAATACAAGAACTCGAACAGCGACGCCAACTAGGAAAGCAGAAACCGTCGAAGGACGAGACAGAGGTCTTGGAGCACGGCGATGAAGGAGATGACAAGGTGCTGGGGCGGGCGGCCGGCGACGAGCCGGAAGTCTCCCCGGTAGTGCCTCCCGAGGCGGTACGATGGGCGATGGTGCCGGGACATGGAACGGGATGGTCGATGGGGGCCGTCATCCATGCCGAGGCGGAGTGCCACCAGGAGCGATGACGATTCCCCGTCCGACCGCCTTCGGCGGATGGCCGTCTCGGGTGAGGTCGAGGAATCGACGACGGGAAGTCGAATGCGAAGTCGATCGGAAGGTCGCAAGGACAGAAGGAGCTGAACGGATGCTGCGTTGGCAGACCGCTGGTGAATCGCACGGCGAGGCGCTTGTCGCCATGATCGAAGGGCTGCCGAGCGGGGTCGCCGTCAGATCCGAGGACGTGGTGGAGGCCCTTGCCCGCCGTCGCCTCGGATACGGTCGAGGATCGAGGATGGGGTTCGAGAAGGACCGTGTGAGACTGCTTACGGGCGTACGTCACGGACTGACGCTGGGCTCGCCAGTGGCGCTTGAGATCGCCAACACCGAATGGCCGAAATGGACCGAAGTGATGAGCGTCGAGCCGCTGGACCACGAGCTGCCGCCCACGGGTCGCAACGCTCCGCTGACACGGCCACGTCCCGGACACGCGGACCTGACCGGGATGCGCAAGTACGCCTTCGACGATGCGCGTCCGGTCCTCGAGCGATCCAGCGCCCGCGAGACGGCGTCTCGTGTGGCTCTGGGAGCCGTCGCCGCGGACTTCCTCGAGCAGTGCCTGTCCATCCGCACGGTCGCGCACGTCGTCGCCCTGGGCGGCGAATCCGTCGATTCCGCTGCACCGCTTCCCACGCCGGACGACGTGGATGCCCTCGACGCTTCTCCGGTCCGTACCCTGGACAAGGACGCCGAGCGTCGGATGATGGCGAAGGTCGACGAGGCGAAGGCGCGTGCGGACACCGTCGGCGGCGTCGTCGAGGTCATCGCCTACGGCGTCCCCGCAGGTCTGGGGACCTACGTCGAATCCGACCGCCGCCTCGACGCGGCCCTGGCGGGGGCTCTTATGGGGATCCAGGCCATCAAGGGCGTGGAAGTGGGCGATGGCTTCCTCGAGGCCGACCGCTTCGGATCCGAGGCGCATGACGAGATGACGCCAGGGCAGGACGGCCGCATCACCAGGCTGAGCAACAGGGCCGGCGGCATCGAGGGCGGCATGTCGAACGGCCAGCCCATCCGCGTTCGCGCGGCCATGAAGCCGATACCCTCCATCCCGCGCGCTCTGAGGACGGTGGATGTGGCGACAGGCGAGGAGGCCAAGGCCATCAACCAGCGTTCCGACACCACCGCCGTGCCAGCCGCCTCCGTGGTGGCCGAGGCCATGGTCAGACTCACCCTGGCCCGCTTCGTCCTCGAGAAGTTCGGCGGAGACAGCCTCGCGGAGACCTCGCGCAACGCCCGCGCCTACGTCTCCTCCTGGCCGGAGCATATGCGCTGAAGCGGCGCCGGCGGACACCGATGGACGTGATGATGAGGAAGGACGGATAACGGGGATGACGAGGACGCGACGGTCGTCGCGCACCCAGGCGCGGCCGCTCGGACCGTCGCAGGGACGACCCTGCGCGGTGATCATCGGGATGCCGGGAGCAGGCAAGACCCGCATCGGACGGGATGCGGCGGGGATGCTCGACGTCGACTTCCACGATTCGGACGCCCGCATCGAGCATGAGTTGGGGGAGAGAATCCCCGACTATTTCGACAGACACGGCGAGGCCGCGTTCCGACGTCTCGAGGCCCGGGTCATCACGCGGATGCTGGAATCCAGCGAGGGAATCCTCTCTCTCGGCGGAGGAGCCCCCATGACGCCGGACGTCCAGGACGCGCTCAGGGACTATTCCCATGACGGGGGAACGATCGTGTATCTGCAGGCCGACCCCCACGAGGCGATGGAGCGGGCCGTGCGGGCCGGTGGGCGTCCCATGCTCGCCGGGGACGCCAGAAGCCGGTGGAGAAGCCTGTTCAGGCAGAGAGATCCCGTCTTCGACGCCCTCGCCACCGTCCATGTGAGAACCCGTGGGTCGTCGCCCGCCGCGGCGGCCAGAAAGCTGGTGGAGATGATTTCCCAGAAGGTCGTCCATGTCCCCGTCGATGGCGGGAACGACTACGACGTGCGCATTGGCGTCGATTCCATGGAGTCGCTGGCCGAATCCCTCGGCTCGTCGGTGATGAGGGTGGCGCTGATCCATTCCACGCCCGTGCAGCGTCATGCCGATAGGGCACGGGCCCTGCTGCGTCGCGCCGGGTACGAGGTCGTGGAGATCGTCATCCCCGATGCCGAGGCCGGCAAGACCGTCCAGGTCGCCGACGGCGTCTGGAGCCGACTTGCGGACGAGGGTTTCACACGCTCGGACGCCGTCGTCGGCCTCGGCGGAGGGGCGGCCACCGATCTGGCGGGCTTCGTCGCCGCCACGTGGATGAGGGGCATACGGTACGTCAACTGCCCCACCTCGCTGCTGGCGATGGTCGACGCCTCCACCGGCGGCAAGACCGGCGTCAACATCCCCCAGGGGAAGAACCTCGTGGGGTCCTTCTTCACCCCGGCGGCCGTGCTCGCGGACCTGGGGACCCTGTCCTCCCTGCCGCGCGACATCTTCATCGAGGGCCTGGGCGAGGTCGCCAAATCCGGCCTCATCCGCGACGTCGGAATGCTGGACGTGCTGCGCGACCATGCCGACGAGCTTCGCGGATTCGACGGGGGGTCCCTTGCCGGTTCGCCTCTCGAGGACGTCGTCGCCGAGCTCATCGAACGCACCGTTCGCGTCAAGGTGCACCATGTGGCCACCGACCTGCGGGAGTCCGGACTGCGCGAGTTCCTCAACTACGGGCATACC
>CALEGL010000164.1 GCA_937876495.1 uncultured Bifidobacterium sp. | reverse complement strand
TTGCGACGGGGGATCCGACGACGCTGAAGGCCAGCGCCGAGGGGATGGGAGGGACGAGCGTGGTGATGGGGCCGTCGACGACGGCGAGGAACGCCGTATCCGAACAGACGGCATCCTCGTGGAGGACCCTCACCGACACCACAAGACGCCGCCGCACGACGGCCGTCGTCTGGCCGTTCGCCGGTGTGCTGTCCCTGCTTCTCGCGATCGAGCTGGGGGCGTGGATCCGCACCTCGAGGAGGCTGCTATGACGGCATCACATAAGCGGACGACGAGAACGCCGATGCGGCGGACCCCGAGGACTGCGGCATCGGCGCCTGCACCAGTGCCGAGTCCGGGAAAGTCCGGGGGCAGACCGCGCGCCCCTCTGGCGGTACGCATGACGCTGGTCGCGTTCTCTCTGGCGCTGCTTGTGACCGCCGCCCTGGCCGGGCTGAATCTCCGCGCCGCGACGCTGGGATCCCAGGCGACCGCCGCACTGTCATCGAATCTGTCCGCCGCCTCGCGTTCCGACGCCGACCTGTCCTCGCTGCTCGTGAGGCAGGAGCAGACGGATGCGCGGTTCGATGACGCTCTGACGGCCGCAGGCATGGTCCTTCCCACGGTGAAGGACTCGATCGAATCCAACGCCGCCACCTCGCGCAGACTCACGTCGCTGATCCGCGACGCCCTCGACGGCTCCTCGGATTCCTCCGGTTCGTCGTCGTCCACATCCTCACCATCCGCGTCGGCATCGTCATCCTCGAGCCCCTCCTCCTCCTCGTCTCCGACGACGACCAGCGGACTGACGGAGAAGCAGCGTCAGGAGATCGAGAGGATGCTCAGCTCCTCCTCGGCGTCCCCCTCCGCCACTTCCACGTCGACCTCCCCGTCATCGACGTCAACATCGACGACCAGACCCTGGTGACGCATCCGATGCCCGGGACGGTGGGCACGGGTGGCAAATCCGCGGGGTCGCCGCGGAGAACCGCGACGTCACGGACGCGACCACACGCTCCGACCATGGACGGGCGTTCTCCGTTGCGGCGCTGTAGTGGAAGGCATGGATTGGATATCACCCTCCCTCCCCTGCATCTGTCCGGGCATCCTGCGCGACGTGGGCGATCTCATGGAGTCCTCGATACGTTCCACGGAATCATCCCTTGACGAGATCCGACGGACCCGTGGCACCATCATGATGGATGACTGGACGGGATATGCCTCGGAGGCCTTCCGCACGGACGCCGATGACGTCATGCGCCGCGTCGCGGGGCTGGCGGATTCCCTGTCGCGAACCCGTCGCATCGTCCTGGCGGCGACGCGACGATGAACTGGAACATCGTCTCCACGGTGGAGGGCGGCCGCATCTCGGCCGCCGACCAGAGAAGGTTCCACGCGTCAGCCACCGCCCTGAGGACCGGCGCGGCGTCGGCGCGACGGCAGGCCCTGTCCTGGACGGCCACCCTGATGCTCGTCAAGGCCCGGAGACCGGCCATGACCCTATGCCCGGCTTCCCTCTCCTCATCGTCATCCGATCCGCGCCATCGCTCCCTGCGCTTCGACCTGGTCGAGGACCACTGCAGGAAGCATGCCAGTGCATGCCGTGCACTGGCCGAAGGCATGGAATCCCTTGCATCCCTCGTCATCCGGGCCGGTTCGCTCTACTCCCATGCGGAGACGGCGACGCGGCGTCTCGTCGACGAACTGCTGGGGGCGGGAATTCGCATGGTGCCCATATCTTTCGTTCCGCTCGTCGCAGGCGGCGTATCACTGATCGCTCTGGGAGGCGTCATCCTCGGCTCGGGCAATCCGATCGAGGCACTGACGTCCACCGCGTTCCTCCATGAGGGGCTGATGGCCGGCATCGGCGGAACGGCCGGAGGCTTCGGCGTCCTTTCGGCGGCCGCGATACTCAACGAGGTGAGCCATGCAGCCGATCGACTGGCCCTGGTGACGGCGTTCGTCACCGATCTTCTCCAGGGGAACGAACTCGCGCTCACCCGGGTCCGCACCTCCGTGGAGGTGGCGGGGGAATCCCGGGACATCCCCGACGTGCTGGCCAATCTCGACCGCCTCGGCACCGAACGCGACGAAGGAGACCTCGGCAGCGGCCTGTCCTACGGCACCATCGCCATCCAAGAGTATCGCGACGCCGACGGGCGACGCTCATGGCTGGTGCTCATCCCCGGAACCGATGGACGGTTCGATTCCCCCTTCGGATGGGAACAGAACGCGGAGCTCATGTGCTCCGACCCCTCCCTGCGCATGAAGGCCGACAGCGCCCGCATGGTGGTCGAAGCCATGCGCCGGGCCGGAATCGAAAAGGACGAGCCTGTGGTCCTGGCGGGGCATTCCCAGGGCGGAATCGTCGCGGCGTCCATCGCATCCGACATGGCCGGATCCTTCGATATCCGCCATGTGGTGACGGCTGGCTCTCCGATCGCCAACCATCCAGTCGCCGACGACGTGAGGATGACCAGCATCGAGATCGGCGACGAGCTCGTCGCCGCCCTGGACGGGGCGCCGAACCCCATCGGACCCGACCACGTCACCATCCGCGGCACCAGGGTGCCCTCCTCGACGGGTTTGGGGACTCCGGTCGACGGCGCACCGAAAAGGAAGGAGCTCAGCCATTGGCTGCGCTATCATCAGGCGGCCTTCGCCGATGCCCTCGACATCGGCTCCCCTGCGGCGAGGAGGCAGGACGACCATGTCTCCTCGCTGCTCGCCGGCGGCCTCGTCTCGACGACCTACTGGCAGGGGCGCATGGAGCGGTCGAAGTCCCCGGGAGACGGGACACGGAACCGCTAGCGTCATCAGGGGACGGCCGCCACGTTCACGGCTGGACGTAATGTGGTGGCCATGAAGCTGACCGACATCACCCCCGCCATCCCCCTGTCTCCCCTCGACGGACGCTACCGCCGACCGACCGAGCCCCTCGTCGAATATCTGAGCGAGCCGGCCCTCAACCGCGCGCGCCACCGGGGCGGGGTGGAATGGATGATCCTGCTGCCGCCTCCTACTCACATTTGACCCTGCCGCCGACTAGCGAGG
>CALEGL010000163.1 GCA_937876495.1 uncultured Bifidobacterium sp. | reverse complement strand
AGGCCCACAGACGAACGTCGGCGCCATCGGCCTTCGACCCATCGGTCACATCGGCACGATGCCCGGAGGCCAGATCGTCAAGGACCTCGCGCTGGGTCCGCTGCCGGGTGATGACCCACTGCTGGGCGGTGGTGCCGTTGTTGGCGTAGGACTGGAGTTTCACCTTCGTGGCGGCGTGGCTGCCCGGGACGTCCAAGGCCTTCCCCGAGGCCCCGTTGAGCAGTGACGCCTTCCCATCCCCATCGTCGAGCATCGCCCAGCGCTGCGCCGCCGTATGGTTCACCGTCCACTGGCGCACCTGCACCTTGTTGGCCGTCGAAGCGTCCTTCACGTCCAGTGCCAGACCTGATGCCTGGCTGACTATTTCGACGATGGAGTTGCCGACCTCCCGGAGCGTGTAGATCTGAGCATCACTGGAGTTCCAGGGATAGAGCTGCAGACGGCTTCCCCGGGATGTCGACCCTCCCGGGATGTCGGCGACGAGCCCGCCGTCCGCCGCCGAGGTGACGCGGACGGTGCCATTCGTCGGCGTCGACGTCGAGACGGAGGACAGAAGGAAGCGCTGCGCCCTGCTGTCGTTCGAGCTGTACAGACGCACCGAGGTCCTATTCGCGGTCGACGCCCTGTCGACGTCCAGAACCCAGTTGCCGAGCGCCGACTGGATGACATAGCCGTTACCGGCGTCTCGGACGTACCATTTCTGGGCATCCGTCCCGTTGGCGTCCCACTGGCTGACCATCGCCCCGTCCTCGGCCTGCCCGCCGCGCACGTCGAGCACCTTGCCCGAACCGACGTTGGTGATCGTGTAACTTCCGTCCGCGTTGCGGGAGAAGGAGTACTGCTGCGCGGCGGTGTGATTGTAGCGGTACAGCTGGGTCCGGGCGCCCCTGTCCTTGCTGCCATCGGCTATGTCGACCGCCATGGACTCGTCGAGCATCGAGCTGATGTAGTACGTGCCATCCGACAGAGACACGGCGGACCGATGTGTGATGTCGTGGAAATCGCCCGCCACAAGACTGCGGATATGCCCCATCCCGCTCGAAACCTGGTTGCCGGGACACTGGGTCACGTTGTAGCCGTCGGAGCGAGCTATCCGATGGGACTCGTCCCCATGCCCGGAGATGCGCTGCTGGGTTCCGTAGTACTGGAACGTCCCATAGGGGCTTGTGATCCCCAGACCCTGGAACTCCCAGGCGATGGCCGCGGCGACGCCTTTCATCTGGACTTCGGTGGGCGCGGTGGACCCCTGGAAATCCCCCAGCATCGCCACTCCGAAGGTGACCGAGTTGAAGCTCTTCGTATGCACGGCGACGACCTCGCTGGCGCGCACCACCATGTTGGCGACTCCCTCGTCCCGACCTTCCCAGATACCGCCGTACTTGTCAACGAGGAGGTTGTACCCGATATCTCCCCATCCCCTGGTCCTGCAATGGAAGATGTAGATGCCGTTGATGATGGCAGGCACCTCCTTCTGGGAGTAGTCGTTCACCCCATCCGTATGGTGAATGACAGCGCCCTTCCATGTCGCGGTTCTGTCAGGCTTCCACGTCATGGTCGGGTTCCCCTTAACCCACCACTCCTCACGGGTATGTATGGTTCCGGTGACGGCTCTCGCCGCCACGGAACACGTCGAACCGGATGATGAAATCGACGAAGCAAGAACCGCGGAATGAACGCTCGATGAAGCGGTACTGGAGGATGAGGTCGTCGCCGCCAGTGAATACCCCGGATCTACCGTCACCAGGCTGGCGGAGGTGATGCTCTGACCCGAAGCGGCCGTCAGCTCGGCTTCGGCGCTCGTCGCCTGACCCACATAGTAAGGGACGGACACTCCCATCACGCCCGTATCGTCGTCATATGAGGACAGCTGTGTCCACTCACTCCAGACACCATTCTTCAAATAGCGGATACGCAGTTGCGGCGCCTTGGACGGGTCCTTCATGTCCTGCTGGGACCAGGTCACTCCGATCGTCGCCCATCCCTGCAGATCGGCCGATGCGGTAACCGTCCCACCTATGGAACCACTTGTGGAATTCGCTCCTTTTTGCGACCCTTGGGATGTCAGAGGGACAGATCCCGACGTCGGGGACGATGTCTTGCCTTCCGAGGACGCGCCCGCTGACCCATCCGACACCGTAGAGAAAACATGCTCGCCAGTACGAGGAACATGCGTCTTCGACAGGCTCTCGGATGAGTCGGCGGCCGAATCCGCCACGGACGAAGAACCCTCATCGGAGGACCCGCCCTCAAACGCCAGACGGGATATCGATCCCTGCGCCAATGACCAGACAGAACGCCAGGGCTCCGGCCGTGATACGGATGACGGCACGTCTCATACCTGAAAACCTCCTCTAGGTAACGTGGTACGTCCAAACTCGATGACCATGGCCAGGGATAGGCGCGGAGGATGTCGTCGCCATTCTTCACGTCGCGCCACGCCCCTGCTCCCGGCCGGTCGGGTGATGTGTTATCCTCATGAAGTTGTCTTAGGGCTGTTGGTGCATGCCTTGGACGAGAGTTGTGGAGGATTCGCCTAGTGGTCTATGGCGCACGCTTGGAAAGCGTGTTGGTGTAACAGCCTCACGAGTTCGAATCTCGTATCCTCCGCGAGTGGTTCCGGAAACGTTGGAAAATCAACGTTTTCGGGATCTTTGTTTTTGCCGTGACGACGATAACAACGATGATTCAGCGCATGACGGGTCCATACGCGTCCGTGCCTCGATTCCGTCCCTCGACCCCCACGAATCCCAGCCCCATCACCAGCGGCAGCAGCTGGAACATGGGCGTCGCATACCAGCACAGCACCACGGGCGAGGCGTACAGGGACAGAACGGTGAAGCCCACGATCGACCATGCGGCGAGCGCCGCCCACCGGCGTCGGACAAGCAGATTCAGTCCGGCAAGCGTCGGCGGGACCGTCACCCACACCGCGTAGGAGAAGGCCGGCCGGCGGATGATGCGCCGCAGCCTTTTTGCCACGGCTTTTTACCACGCCGGCCCCGTCGCGGTCGCATCCACCAGGTCTCCGAGCGCCGATTGCGCGGTGACCGGCCGCGTGACGAAGGTGTCCCAGCGCCGCATGTAGCCCGCGTCGAACAGGTATCGCGAACTCCACGGGAACATGATCGCGCCGTCCCCGCTCGGGTAGTACCAGCGGGAGTCCAGGGTGGCGTACGCCCGCACATAGGCCCGCGGATGATTCAGCCCGATCACCACCCAGGCCTTCAGCGCCCGGAGCTTCGCCGGCAGCGCGTCCTGGGGGCGCACCGTCCAGGAGGTGGCGTCAGACCGCTCGTCGTCATAGCGGCTCCCCGCCTGGTCGACGTTCATGAAGGCTCTGAGCTCCGCCCGGTCCGACGCGGTGATGTCCTGCGGCTCCTCGGCCTGGATGCGCGCCACAGGCAGCATGATGACGCCGAACACGTCCCTGTCGAGCGACACATGCGCATGCGTGGAAACCGTGACCATGGGCGCCCACACCCCCTGCGCGATCAGCACGGCCCCCAGCAGGCAGCAGATGGCGCGACGACGATGCGAGGAGCATGCCAGGACCATCGCAACGCCGGCGAGCAGCACGACGACAAGCATCGTCCTCTTGCTCGCAATGGCAAGAAACGCCAATGCGACCAAAGCCACGCACAGACGACGATCCGCCAGCGCACGCCCGCGGGTGAGACAGACCTCGGCAATGATCACCGCAAGCGGAACGAGAAACACGGTGTTCAACGAATCCTTCGACATCGTCACCGCGCCGCCCACGACGCCGTAGAACACCGCCGAATACAGCAGTCCGGCCGCTTCCGCGAGTCGAGGAAGACCTCGGCTGCGCAGCCAGCACAGCACCAGGACGAGGTTGGCGGCCATCAGCACCATCTGAACGCCCACATAGATCGCCAGACCCCAGGCGAGGCTTCCCAGAACCCCTCCCAGCCTCCAGAACAGCCCGAACACCAGGGTGTCGAACAGCGGATGCTGCGTGTAGAACTCGTGGTATCCGGAGGACTGCATGAACTGGGCGATGGTGTCGTCGCGCATCACCCCCGGCCAGCAGAACAGATACCAGGGCGTCCAGCATGCGAGCAGCAGAAGCGTATAGGGCACGAATCGGCGACGCATGGCGACGCGCAGCGGGACTCGGTCCCGGCCGCGTAGCAGACCGCGGATGACCGCAAGCACATGAGTTCGAAAACCGTTGGAGAACGAGACGCCTGAGACCGGGACATCCGGGAGCACGCCATCGGCGGTCGCCACTCCGGAGAGGTCACGGCCTGACGAACCGGTCAATGACCGGAGCATCTTCCCTGACGCCGCATCCCACCAGACGCCCATTGCCAGGGACGCGAGCATCGTGACGACGGTGAATCCGATGGCCTCCGACGACGCCCGTGAGACGCTGGTATGCAAACCATCGGCAAGGAAACGCGCCCCGAAGGTCACGGTGAACGTCAGAAGACCGATGATGCAGGGAACGACGACCAGCGATACGACGGAAACCTGCCTATGCCGTCCAGGCAGGGCCACGGGTCCATCCTCCACGGTCAACCTCCCGCGTCATGGTCCGGCACCGAACCGCATACGCCGAACGCTCCACCAATCTAGACCCGTTCCATCCCGGCATCATCCTCCGGCATCACCTCCTCCTGCCGTCAATCCGGCATCACCATCCACGCATCACGCGGGCCTTCCCGTCCGCTGGTCCTCCGATTCCCGATGACATGGCGTTGCCCCCCCCAACTGGCGGCCGGAGAGAGAACGACGACGCCCGACGGCCAACCCATGGCCATGGCACGAAACCCGGTACGCCATACGACCGAGGTATCCTTCGCAGGTCATCATCCGAAAGAGAGCGCACCGGAAGAGCAGAGCAGACGCGGCCATCCGTTCGCACGAGTGACGTCTCCCGCCCTCTCGATATCCGTCCCTGAGAAGACCCGCGACAGCCAAGGAGGAATGGATGTCCATCGACTACGCCCGGCCGCCTTCACGACGCGACGATGAACGCACCGTCGCCGGCCGGCGACGCCCGATGCGACGGGCGGACCGGGAAGTCACCGATCCGGCGCGCATCGGCGAGATCATCGCCGCCTGCCGCATCATCCACGTCGCCTACGCCGACGCCGAAGGGCTGACCATCGTCCCCGTGAACTTCGGATTCGACGGATCCGTGACGGCCGCGGCTTCGGGGTCCGTGGCCGTGGCACCTCCAGTCGAAGCCGAGGCACCTTCCGACGACGTCCCCGGCCTCGTCTTCTACATGCATTCGGCACTGCACGGACGGAAGATCGACGCTCTGCACGCGTCCGGCAACGCCCTTCCCGTCGCCTTCGAGATGGAGACGGACTGCTCCGTCGTCGAAGGACGCACGCCCTGCGCCTGGGGTGAGGCCTTCGCCTCGATCGTGGGAACGGGAACGGCGTCCACCGTCGACGACCCCGAGGAATGCCGGCACGGTCTGGCGCTCATCATGGAGCTCCAGGCGGGCATGCATGTCGACTTCACCGACAGGCAGGCGGCGACGGTGACGGTCTGGAAGATCGCGGCCAGCCATGTGACGGCGAAGATACGTCCTCGACCGAGATGACGTCAGCGCCGATCCGCGGGAACCGCCAGCGACGGCATCCCGGAGGGCGCCACATAAACCTCGTCGCCCGCGTGGACGCCCGCCGCCGCATCATCCGATGCCATCTGGACGGTCACTTGCACCGGGCCGGACGACTCGGGAAGATAGGCGTCGTCCGCGGCCACGAGGACGTCGAAGCGGACCAGAGCCCCAAGGAAATGCACGGCGGCCACCCGTCCCCGGGCGCCTGGTCGACGCGGGACGCTCCCCGCGTCGGCAACCATCTCGAGAGCCTCAGGACGCACGAGAAGCTCGGCAGGTCCATGGTCCGTCGATCCGGGCAGGAGGGGCACCCGCCGACCGAACGCCGATGCGAATCCCGCCTCGCAGACGCAGGGGATGCGGCTGGTCAGACCGACGAAGGTGGCCACGTATTCCGTCGCAGGTCGGCGGTAAAGCCTCTCCGGTGCGTCGATCTGCTCGATCCGTCCGTGGTTCATGACGCCGATCCGGTCGGCGATGGCCAGGGCCTCCTCCTGGTCGTGGGTGACGAAAACCGTGGTCGTCCCCGTCTCCTTCTGGATGCGCCTGATCTCATCGCGCAGCTGGACGCGGACCTTCGCATCCAGCGCGGACAGCGGCTCGTCGAGAAGAAGGACCCGCGGGGAGACCGCCAGGGCTCGCGCCAAGGCGACCCTCTGCTGCTGGCCGCCGGACATGCGCTGGGTGTAGCGGTCCGCCAGCTCGGAGAGTCCCACCAGCTCCAGCCTGCCCATCGCCAGCGAGCGGCGGTCGCGTTTGGCGATGCCGTGCGCCTCGAGACCGAATTCGACGTTCTCAAGAGCGGTCATATGGGGGAACAGCGAATACTGCTGGAAGACCATGGCCATGTTGCGGAGGTTGACGGGAACGCCCGTGACGTCATCACCCGCGACGAGGATTCGACCGGCCTGGATGTCCTCCAGCCCCGCCAGCGAGCGCAGCGCCGTCGACTTGCCGCAGCCCGAGCCGCCAAGAAGCACGACGAGCTCCCCCGGATCGATATGAAGCGTGAAATCGTCCAGGGCCTTGACGGCGCTTCCCGGATATGTCTTGTCCACGTCGACCATGTCGATTCCGGCGGCCGTGGATGCCACGCCTCCGGACCCGGAGCCCGTCGTCGTCGTCCGTTCCTGCATGGGCCTAAGCCTCCCGATGTCTGCGGACCGCGTCCGCGATAAGGTCGACGGCGACGAGCAGCACCGCTCCGAAAAGAAGCGCGAGCAGGGACATCGCCGCGGACACCTGTGAATTCGACTGACCAAGCTGGAACAAAGCCACCTGCAGATTCATCCGTCCGAGCAAGGAGGCCACGGTGTACTCGCCGAGGACCACGGCCACGGAGATGAAGGACGCGGACAGAATCGACTGCCACAGATCCGGAATGACCACCCTGAGGAAGGTCCGTGGCCAGGACGCCCCCAGGGACCGGGCGGCCTCGCACAGGGTCGTCAGATCGGTCGAGGCGATCCCCACGGCGAGGGAGCGGAAAGCGAACGGCATGACGAGGATGACGTAGACGAAGCACAGCCAGATGGGATCGGTGTTCAGCACGTCCGCGGACAGCCATCGGTAGATCGGCCCGAGGCCCACGACCAGCACGATGGCGGGAATGGTCAGGGGCAGCGTGGCCACCCATTCGACGACCCGTTCCATCCGGCGCGACCTCAGATGAAGGACGACCATCGTCGGCAGAAGCAGGGCCAGCGTGATGGCCACCGTCACCACGCTCAGGGCGAGGGACGATCCGAGTCCCTCCCACAGCACGCCCAGATCCGTGCCCAGAGAATCGCCGTTGCCGGTGAAGATCGCCACCCATGACTCGAGGCCCCATCGTCCGGACAACGGCTGCCGGACCGTGAACAGCAGCATCGACAGCAGGGGGACGAGCAGGAACGCCAGAACGATGGTCAGCACGACGGTTTTGACGATCCTCTGCGCTCTCACCCTCCTGGCATGCAGCTGGGGCGGGCGGTCCGGACCCGTCCCCGCCCCCGTCGCGACCCGCGTCGCCCGGGGGATGGCGGACCGCGAATCGTCGGATGACAAGGTCACTGCCATCGTCCCAGTCTCCTTTCGAGGGCATGGCTGAGAGCCATGACGAGGGCGACGATGATGATCATCGCCAGGGCCAGCACCTGCGCCGCCCCCTGCTGGTCGGGGTCCATCTCGTTGCGCATGGCGCCCTGGATCATCAGGGGGACGAGGATCGACCTCTGGGTGAACAGGGCGGCGGCCGTGGCGAACGCCGAGAACGCGTTGGCGAACAACAGCAGCATGGAGGAGATGAAGCGGGGGGCGAGGATCGGGATCGCGATCCGCGTCCAGTACAGCCAGGAGCCGCCGCCGAGGCTCTCCGCCGCCTCACGCCACTGCGGCAGCATGGAATCCACGGCCGGCAGGAAGACGATGATCATCAGCGGTATCTGGAAATAGCAGTACACGACGATGATCCCCGGCAGCGAGCTGAGCCAGTTGGGATCCACCGTCATCCCGGTCAGCGCATGAAGCAGCATCGTCACCATGCCGTTGATGCCGATGGTGGCGATGAAGGCGAAGGCCAGCATGACCCCGCCGAACTGCGCCAGAACCGATGACAGGGCGACGATGATCCGGCGGAGAACCCCGTTCGGCCGGGCGCCGATGACCAGCGCGTACGCGGCGAACGCCCCCACGACGGCGCCGATGAGGGCGGAGGCGAGCGAGACCATCACGGACGTGCCGAAGGCCTCGACGGTATTGCGCTCCGTCAGCCTGGCGAAGTTCGCCAGAGTGAAGCCGCCCGAATCGTTCCGGAAGGCGCCGATGACCACGATGGCCGTGGGGATGATGAGGAAGCATGTCGTATAGGCGAGGAAGGGCAGCGCGACGGCGGCCGTGCCGATGGCCCTGCCGTGATGGCCGGAGAAGGGATGCGGGATGCCGTCAAGCGGCCGTGCGTCACGTGCACGGCCGCTTGGCTAGGCAGCCGACGGAATCGTCGTCATGGACACGCCTAGTCGCCGATCGTCGAATCCCAGTTCTTCTCCAGCCATGAGGTGATGCGGGTGGCGTCGTCGTTCGTGTAGGTGACGGCGTCGCCTTCCAGGACGGTGGAATCGGCGAGGATGTCCTTGTCCACCGTGCCATCCTTCTTCATGGCCGACAGAAGCACGGGGTTCGCGCCGCCCTTAAGCCATAGGTTCTGTGCCTGCGCCGAGTAGAGGAACTCCTCCCACAGACGGGCGGCGGCCGGATGGGGAGCGTCCTTGTTGATGGCCTGGTTGTAGTAGCTGACGACCTGGGCCTTCTTGAAGGTCTTGAACTCCCAGTCCACGCCCTTCTCCTTGAGCTCCTTCTGGTAGGAGGTCTGGTTGTACGTCCAGTCGAACACCACGCCCGTCTGGCCGGATTCGATGGTGCCGTCGGTCACGTCCACCTGGGTGAGGTTCCCGGCCGCCTTGAGCTTCTTGAAGAACGCGAGGCCCGGCTTGAGGTCGTCGACCGTGCCGCCGGACAGCTGGTTGGCCATGAGATACCCGTTGAAGGCGGCACCGGCCTCGGCGGGCTTGCCGTTGAGGGCCACGGTGCCGGCGAACTTGGAATCGAGCAGGTCGTCGAGGCTGCTGATGGTCCCGTACTTGTCCTTGTTCCAGCCGATGGACATGATGCCCGTGTAGTCGGCGTAGTAGCGGCCCTTCGAATCCTTCACCGAGCTGGGGATGGAGTCCCACGCCTTGACCTTGTAGGGCGCGAAATAGTCGGTGCTGGTCGCCGCGACGGCCAGTCCGAGATCGAAGACATCGGGGGCCGAGCTGGTGCCCTTGTTGGTCTGGGCCGCCTGAATCTCCTCCTTCGAAGAGGCATTGGCGTTCTGCTCGTTGACGGTGATCTTCGGATACTTCTTCTTAAACGCGGAGATGATCTCCCCGTAGTCGGCCCAGTCGTGAGGCAGTGCGATGACGTTCAGCGACCCCTCCTCCTCGGCGGCCTTGACGAGATCGTCCATGGATCCGAAATCGGACAGCGAGGTGGCGGACGCCGCCTTGGCAGACGCACTGGAGCCCGATTCGCTGGAGGAACCGGAACCGCAGGAGGCCATGACGATCAGAAGAGCCGCGGCGAGGGAGCCGGCGGCGCACTTACGCAGGAGATGCATCGGATGATCCTTTCTCAATCCTCCGGATGGGGAGACGTGGCCATGGATGGCCATGCTCCGCAACCAGGTGGAGATTAGAAGATCGAATCAACGCGGGCCTGTCCCATGAATGAACGCGTGATGAATCCAGGAACGACGGCATGAACCGATGATGAACTCACGGGGCCGCCACCATCACCCAACCCGCCATGCCTGCGCGGCTCCAACGGACCGACGAGGGTACGAAGGTTGTCCGCAGGACAACCCGCCATGCCTGCGCGGCTCCAACCGCACACGGGACGCGGGAAAGTCGAATCGCCGCCGAAGTGTCCGCCGGTCGGAGCCCGATGACTATTCCTCCACCTGCTTCGTCTGCCCCAGATGGATCATGTCATGCTGACCGTAGTACACCCAGCCCGGTTTCGGACTGCCGCCCAGAAGCTGGGTGACGGTCACCAGCGTGAAGCCCTTGGCACGAAGCTGATTGACGATATCCGGAAGGGCGTCAGCGGTGCTCTGGTAGATGGAATGCATCAGCACGATGGACCCTGCCCGCGCGCTTTTCACCACCCGTGTGGTCGTGGTCGTAGCATCCCTGTTCTTCCAGTCCTCGGAGTCGATGTTCCATAGGATGATGGCGTCCCCGTTGGCCGCGGCCTGATTGCGCACGGTGTCGTTCCATGAGCCGTAGGGAGGGCGCACGAGCCCGGACAGGACGCCTCCGGCATCCGTGATAGCCCTGTCGGTTTTCACAAGCTGGGATTCCACGTCGTCGGCTTCAAGGTCGGTGAGGTTGGGATGACTCCAGCTGTGGTTGCCGTCGAGATTGCCGTCCTTTGCGTCACGGGCGATGACGGAGTCGTCCGACGACGTGATGGTGTTCCCGATCATGAAGAACGTGGCCTTGACCTTGAGCCTCTCCAGCTCGTCACGGATCGTCGCATCGGACGAGGAGTCAGGCCCGTCGTCGAACGTCAGGGCGATGCATTTGAGCTTGTCGCAGTCCACGCCCGACTGGTCGGTGATGGAATCGCTGACGTCGGCGATGGCCTTTTCCAAGGCCGTGTACTGCTCACGGCAGGTGGAGGCAAGTGACGTCGCCGACCGGGATGCCGTGCTGTGCTCGGAGACGAGAAGCGTCGCGCGGGCAATCGCGTCGGACAGGGCCGTCCGGGTGGCGTCGTCGGAGACCTGTCCCTTCGAGTAATCGAGAAGCTTGTTCGCCGAAGCCACGAGCGTCCCCAGATCGCTCTGGGCATCGGAGAGAGTCTTCGCGTCGCGGCTTGCGATGACTTTCTGCGCAGCCGAGGCCAGGGCCCGCGCCGACGACCGGGCCCGCGCCGACGACCGGTCGGCCGCTCTCGCACGCTCGCGCAGCCTGTCAGGCATGACCCTGCCCGTGCAGCCCGGACTCCCTCCACCCAGCTGGGACGATGACAGCCGACCGGAGGACACAGCCTTACCCAACGCGGTGACGACGGAAGCGTCCTTCACGTCATCAGCGGTGATGGATGAAGCGGACGTCGCCTTCGTCAGCGCGCGACGATAGACCACGACCGCCGAATCACGGCGGGAGATCGCCGATTCGCAGTCGGACTGGGCCGCGACATAGGCGACATGCATCCATGTGAGGCCTCCGGCGACAAGCGCGACGACGCAGACCATGCAGACCAGGACGATCGGCCAGGGCCTCCTGCGTCGGAAGCGTACGGATGCGAGGACGTCAAGACCCTCATCCAAGGCCCCATTCGAGCCGTTGACGGTCCCGGACGTCCCGTCCGTCTTCCCCACATCATCCGTATCCTTCGCCCCAGCCATATCCCCACTGTCAGCTTCCTGAAATCGGTCTTCGTTCTCCATCCAAGGCTATCCCACCTCCTCTCCTCGGAATGGGCGAATTCACGACGAGGACGACGGGAACGGCTGAATCAGGCCCACGGCCATGGTGTATGCGACACGCAGGGTCGGGGCTTATGGAACCACGCTGACGACCGCATTGCGATGCCGCATCACAGCCTCATCACCGCCGCTCCGGCAAGCACGACGAGAACGCCGACCAGCCGCCGCACGCCCACCGGCCGACGCGGGGATCCGCACCGGCCGAACTCGTCACATCCCATCCCTCCCGCACGCCGCCCGCACCGGACGATCACCGCCGCGCGAGCCGCCCCCCGAACCGCCGCCCGCACCGCCGTCCCGTCAACCACCAGGTCACCCACTGCCACCGCCAGCCACAACCACCAG
>CALEGL010000162.1 GCA_937876495.1 uncultured Bifidobacterium sp. | reverse complement strand
CCCCACGCTCATGCCGCCGTGGCTGACGTTCGGGCAGCTGACGTTGATCTCGAGCATGTCGGCGGGAGAGTCCGCGAGCTTGGCCACGACCTCCGCGTAGTCGTCGTCGCTGTGTCCGGCGACGTTGGTGACGACCGTCGCCCCCAGCTCCTTGAGCTTGGGCAGCTCGTCGACGAGATAGTGGTCGACGCCCGGGTTCTGCAGCCCCACGGCGTTCACCGTTCCCGCGGGCGTCTCGGCCGTGCGCGGCGAGGGGTTCCCCGGCCAGGGCACCGGGGAGACGCCCTTCGTGCTGATGGCCCCCATCTGGCTCACGTCGTAGAACCATCGGCAGGCGGCGAGCTGGAAGGTCCCGGACGCCGTGCCCACGGGATTCTTCCATGGAACGCCGGCGACGACGGTGGGATGCCGCCACTCGTGGGGCGCGAGCACGTCCATCGTGGCGTCGTCCGTCATGGCGTCGTCCGTCATGGCGGCGTCCCCGTGCCCGATCGACGTCGTGTTCCCAGTCGTCGTTGCCGTCGTCGTCATGGCGCTCATCTGCCTTCCCCCCATCCGAGCCGTTCCGTGGTGAACACCGGTCCGTCGGTGCAGACCTTGAGCCTGCCCTCGACGGTGTCCACCGTGCAGGTCACGCAGGTGCCGTAGCCGCATCCCATGCGCTGCTCGAGGCTGAACTGGCAGGGCACGCCACGTTGCGAGGCCCAGCCCGCCACGGCCTTCATCATCGGCGTGGGGCCGCAGGAGAGGATGACCGGCGGAAGGTCGGAGCCGATCAGCTCACCCTCGAGACGGTCCAGCAGGTCGATGACGTTCCCCTCGGCGTTGACGATGCTCTCCAGCCGGTCGGCATAGGGGTGGACGATGTCGTCCGCGAAGCGCGCGTCACGGTATCCGAAAAGCGCGGTGACGCGGCAGTCGTCGCGTGCGGACAGGCTCTGGGCGGCGCTGATCAGAGGCGGCACGCCGAGTCCGCCGCCGACGAGCACGTAGTTCGCCGGCCTGCCCAGGTCGTAGGAGCGGCCCAGCGGCCCCAGCACGTCGACGCCGTCGCCCGGCGACAGACGGGAGAACTCCTCCGTCCCCGTGCCCACCACGGCGAAGACGACGCTCGCCACGTCGCCGGAGGTCTCGCACACCCCCAGCGGCCGCGGCATGAGGCGCAGGGGATTCGCCGAATACAGGTCGATGAACTGCGCGGGCTTCGCATGACGGGCGATGTAGGCGTCATGCAGGACGAGACGATGCACGCCGGGGGCGAGACGGTCGTTCGCCACGACCTCCACTCGCCGACGTCCGGGGAAGCGGTGGGCGGAGGTCGCCCGTCCCACGACGGTGTCCGCGTCGACGGTGCGGCTGAAAACGCCGTCATCGACTCCGGCGACATGCGCTCCGCCGCGCGAGGTCCCCGCTCGTGGGACGCCTGTGGAGGTCTTCGCCGCTTCGGTCGTCATGCTCGTCGTCACCGTGGGCATTCTCTGGATTCCTTCCTTTCCGGCGTACGCTCCGTCGGATGCGTCGTCCTCGGGTCGCGCGGCCGCCGGCATCCGCGCAACCTCCTCGTTCTCTCATATCCATGTATCGGATTCGTTGTGCCGCCGCATTCGGCGTGTCCACCCGCTCCGCATCCGTGGAACGGATGCCGCTGATCACGCCGAGGACTCGGGCATGTCTCCTGACGGGTCCGTCAGCGCATCCGTTCCTCCAGAGCCGAGCGGATGTCCTCGCGCATGTCGAGGGCGGCCCGTCGCGCATGGCGGGCGACCATGTCCAGGGCGTCGTCGAGCGGCATTCCGGGACGCTGCTCCCCCGATGCCCTCCAGGCGCCGATGATGCCTCTTGAGGAGTTGACGAGGATGCCCGAACCCTGCGGATCCGCCATCCCGGCGATGTCCGCCGCCGTGCCGCCCTGCGCCCCGTAGCCGGGGACGAGGAAGAAGGCGTGGGGCATGCGGCGTCGAAGACGGGCCCCCTGGGCCGTCTGCGTGGCGCCGACCACGGCGCCGACTCTCGAGTATCCGTGCTCGCCCACGCTTCCCGCGCCCCACTCGGAGACGAGGTCGGCGACGCGCTCGTAGAGCCTTCGGCCGTCGGTCAGTTCGCATTCCTGGATTTCGGCGCTCGAGGGGTTCGATGTGCGCACGAGGACGAAGACGTCCTTGTCGACGGTCTCGGCGGCCCTGACGAACGGCGTCACGCCGTCCGAGCCGAGATAGGGGTTGACGGTGACCGCGTCCTCGCTCCACACGTCGACGACGTCCGTGTCGTCGACGCCCAGGGGCGCGCGGGGAGTCCCCGCCGCATCCGCAGGGGACCCCACGCTCGTCCCGCGGTCCCCTCCGGCCTCGGCCGAGGCCGGAGCCGCGGGCACTCCGGTCAGATGCTGGGCGTAGGCGGCCGCCGTCGAGCCGATGTCGCCGCGCTTCACGTCGCCGATGACGTACAGCCCGCGGTCGCGGGCGTGCGCGCAGGCCAGGGCGTAGGCGTCGAGGCCGGCAGGGCCCAGAGCCTCGAACATGGCGATCTGCGGCTTGACGGCGGGGACCACGTCGGCCACCGCATCGATGACCGCGCGGCAGAACTCGAGATACGCCACCGCCTTCAGGGAGGCGGGAAGCTCCTCGGGATCGACGGAATCCCTCACCTCCTCCTCGAGTCCGGCGGCGACTTCGGGTGGGACGACCGCGTCGGTGGGGTCGAGCCCCACCACGCTGGGGTTCCCCGTGCGTTCGATGGCTTCGATGAGACGGTCCATGACGGGCCTCCGTATCTGCGTCTATGCGTCTACCGTCGACGGGCGGCGTCCAGACGGCTGAACACCAGCCGCGATCCGATGATGGTGGCCAGCGGGCGGCCCGTGAGGGACCAGCCTGCGAAGGGCGTGTTGCGGGCCTTCGACTCGAAGTCCTCCGGGTCGACCCTCCAGCGGGCGTGCTCGTCGAGCACGACGAGGTCCACGTCCTCCGGATGCTCGACGTGCGCCAGGTCGAGCATCCGGTGCGTGGCGCAGCGGCTGCACGTGTTGAGCAGGGCGGCGACGTCCGTCGAGGCGCGACCGAGAAGACGGTTCGGAGCCAGAGACATGAGCTCGATGAGACGCCGGTCGTCGATGTACCCGCCGTCGACGAGCACCCTCCTGCACACGCCGTAGGCGGTCTCCAGACCGATGACGCCGTTGGGGGCGGCTGCGAGCCCGGCGGACTTCTCCTCGACGGTATGAGGGGCATGGTCGGTGGCGAGCATGTCGACGGTGCCATCCGCCACGGCGGCGATGACGGCCTGGCGGTCGCGGGCGGACCTCAGCGGCGGGTTCATCCTCGCCAGGGCCCCGTAGCGCGCCACGTCCTCGTCGCAGAGGGCGAGGTAATGCGGCGCGGTCTCGCAGGTGACCGGTACGCCGTCCTCCCTGGCCCGTCGGACGAGGTCGACGGAGGCCGCGCAGCTGACGTGCTGGAGATGCACATGCGCGCCGGTGCGTCTCGCGGCATCGATGTCCCGGGCCACGATCCGCGTCTCCGTGACCGCGTCGATTCCCTCCACGCCCAGACGGCTGCTGGTGGGTCCTGCCGCCATGACTCCGGAGTCGTGATGCTCGCAGTGGTCGACGACGGGGATCCTCGCACGCAAGGCGTTGCCCAGAACCTCGTCGAGCACGGCGTCGGGGATGGCCGACCCGTCATCGCTGATGGCCGTGACGGGATGCTCCCCCGCCTCCGCGCCGCCACGCAGACGGCCGCTCCACAGAGCCGGATCCGAGGCGGCGCGGCCCGCACGCCCCGTCGTGGCGGCGACGCACAGGTCGTAGCGCACGGGAAGTGCTCCGTGATCCTCCTCATAGTGCGCGAGATAGTCGAGGACGGTGCTGCGTCCCGAGTCGAGCACCTGGCGTCCCCCGGGGGTCGAGTCGTCCACCGTCTCGCCGTCCGCGGCGGGGATGGTGTTGGGCATGACGAGCACGCGGGTGAAGCCGGCGGCCGCGGCCGCACGCGCACCCGTGGACATGGTCTCCTTGGCCGTCTGGCCGGGGTCGCGGAAGTGCACGTGCGGATCGGCGAATCCGGGGGCGAGGGTCAGACCCGAGGCGTCGACGTGCACGTCACCATGCGCGTCCCCGGACGCCTGGGAGCCGGTACGTCCGGCCGGGTCCTTCGGGGCGTCGAAGGGGACGCCGGGCCCGAAGCCCCGCGCGGCGTCCACGGAGGGGATGACGAGGTCGATGCGCTCGCCGGTGTCCCAGACGCCGATGTCGTGGAGGGTGAGGGTCATTACTGGAGCTTCGCCTCCTCGTCGCAGTAGTCGCACCGGTACTCCTGCCGCTGCGAGTGGGCGAGATGGAAGCGCTGGTGGATGCCGCGCTCGGTGGTGGTCACGCACCGCGGGTTGCCGCAGGTGATGACGTCGACGAGATGCTCGGGCAGGTTGGGGCTCGACTTGGCGACGATCCTCCCGCCGCGCACGATGTCCACCGTGGCCTGCCGGGCGACGAAGCCCAGCACGTCGAGGTCGACGTCGGTGACGTCCTCGAGCTTGATGATGTCCTTCGTCCCGTAGCGGTGGCTCGAGGCGTTCATGATGAGCGCGAGCTTCGTCGTGGCGGGGTTGATGTGCAGGTACTTGAGGACCATCAGGGCCGTGCCGGCGGGCACGTGGTCGATGATGATGCCGTCCTGGATGCTGGTGACCTCCATCAGACGCGCACCTTCCTGGGCTCGTTGGATTCGTACCCGGGAAGCGTGTCGCCCACCACGGAGCTTTCCAGGGCCATGCGCATGAGCATGCCGTTGCGCACCTGCTCGAAATAGGCCGCGCGCGGGTCGTCGTCGACCTCCACGGCGATCTCGTTGACGCGCGGAAGCGGGTGCAGCACCGCCATGTCCGGCTTGGCGAGGGCCATCTTGGCCTCGTCGAGGATGTACGTGTCGCGAAGGCGCAGGTAGTCGTCCTCGTTGAAGAAGCGCTCCTTCTGCACACGGGTCATGTACAGCACGTCAAGGCCGCCGATCGCCCCGGCGAGGTCCCGGGTCTCCACGTAGGAGCAGGTGGGGGTCGCCTCGATGCGGTCGAGGACGTATTGCGGGCAGGCGAGCTCGTCGGGGCTGATGAGCACGAAGCGCACGTTGCCGAAGCGGCACAGCGCCTCGATAAGCGAATGCACGGTGCGACCGAAGGTGAGGTCCCCGCACAGCCCGATGGTCAGGTCCGTGATGCGTCCGAAGCGCGAGCGCAGGGTGGCGAGGTCTGCCAGGGTCTGCGTGGGATGCATATGCCCGCCGTCGCCGGCGTTGATGACCGGCACGGAGGCCGCCTGTCTGGCGACGAGCGCGGCGCCCTCCTTGGGATGGCGGATGGCGACGACGTCGACGTAGTTGGAGACCGTCTTGAGGGTGTCGCTGATGGACTCGCCCTTGGTGACGGAGGACAGCTGGGCCCCGGCGAAGCCGATGACCTTGCCGCCGAGGCGGAGCATGGCCGTCTCGAAGCTCAGCCGCGTACGAGTGCTCGGCTCGTAGAACAGCGTGGCCAGCACCCTGCCGTCGCAGGTGTGGGCGACCTGGCGTCGATGGCCGTCGATGTAGTGGGCCTTGTCGAGCAGGTCGAGAATCTCGGTGGTGGACAGGTCGTCGAGAGTGACCACGCTCCGCCCGACCATGGAGGTCTCGGGGGACGTCGTCGTCGCTTCCGGGGCGCTCGCGAATTCAGCGGACACTTGCACACCTTTCTCGTCCAGGTGGCCGTCGTGTGGCGACCTACGTCACTGTATGCCGTCTCGATGACAAGGAGGTGACGCTCGGACGCGATCGGCGTCGCGGCGGCGGGCGGCTTTTTCTCCTAGGCCCCGCGCGTGTTTCGCATCAGCCGGGACAGTCCCGTGCGCAGCCTCCGCAGTGCGCCGCCCGCGGCGGCCGTGAGGACGCTGCGTCCTGATGGCGGGGCGAGCGGGCAGCCCGCGCACAGCAGGGACGAGTGGTCGGGCCGGCAGGAGCCGGGTCCGCAGGGCAGAATCGTCGGCGCTGCGGGAAGACGCCCCTCCGCCCGGGCGTGACGGGCGGCGAGGTCCACAAGGTCGGCGGGGACCCCCAGACGCCGGGAGCAGGCCGGGACGTCCAGCCCCAGGGACATGAGGGCGACGACACTGTCGACGAGATGCCCGGAGCCTGCGGGACGGGCGCTAGCGTCCTTATCGGCGTCCACGGCGGTGTGGCCGTCCATGCGGACGGTGCGACGGAAAGGATGCTCCGTCTCATCCTCAGGGGCGTCCGACTCGTCGGGACGCGGGTCCGCTCCGCCCGTGACGTCTCCCCTCCCCGCCTGGGAGACCTCCGAAAACAGGGAGGCCCGCGTCGGCTGGAGGTCCCGGGTTCGTGCCGGGGATCGTCGCTCCATGCCGCGCCTCACATCACCAGACGGAGCAGCTGGAAGGCCGCCACCGCCAGGACGTACGCCACCACCAGCCCCGTCATCACCGTGGCGGCCATGACCTTCGTGCCGAACTGACGTCGGAGCTCGGCCACCGTCGCCAGGCAGGGCGTGTAGGCGAGGACGAAGAGGAGGAACGCCACCGCCGCGGCCCGGCCGTGCCCGTCGGAGGACGTCTCGAAGGATTCCCTCAGGGCGGCCCCCAGGCTTCCCCGTCCCTCGTCGGCCTCGGACTGCGAGGAGGAGCCGCCCACGTCATAGGACTGCGACATCGACCCGACCACGACCTCCTTGGCGACGAAGCCGGTGAGCAGCGCGGCGGAGGCGTGCCAGTCGTCGAATCCTGCGGGGGCGAACACGGGGGCCACGCCGTCGGCGACGACGCCGTACAGGGAGTCGTGCACGTCGTCGACGTGGCCGAAGGAGCCGGCCCCGGCCGTCGCCGGGATCCCCTGCAGCACCCACATGGCCGCGATGACGGTGATGATGATCGCGCTCGCGCCCCGCAGGAAGCCCCACAGACGGGTGGTCACGGATCGCGCGGTCGCCACGGCCTTCGGCAGCTGGTAGTGCGGCAGGCTCATGGCGAAGGGTTCGGGGCGCAGCCCATGGAAGGCGGTGCGCCTCAGCAGAACGCCCACGCCGAGGATGACGAGCACCGACGTGACGTACATCAGGAAGATGACGAGCCCCGCCTGGTCGCGGAAGAAGGCGTAGGCGAGAACGAGATACACGGATAGCCGCGCCGAGCAGGAGGCGAAGGGGATGAGCATGCCCACGAGCACGCGCTGACGGGAGTCCGTCAGCGAGCGGGTGGCGGCGAGCGCCGGAAGATTGCAGCCGAAGCCTACGACGATGGGGAGGAAGGCGCGGCCATCCAGTCCCAAGGCCCGCATGGCGCGGTCCATGACGAAGGCGGCGCGGGCCAGATACCCGCAGTCCTCGAGCAGCGACAGCAGCAGGAACATGATGCCCATGGGCGGGATGAAGGTGAGCACCGTGATGACGCCGTCAAGCAGCCCGTCGACGACGAGGCCGTGGAACCAGCCGTTCAGGGCACCGGAGCCGAAGATCCCGAAGATGGCGTCGAGGCCACGCGAGCACCAGGCGCGGAGCGTCACGTCGATCCAGTCCTGCAGAGGGCCGGCCAGGGTGGTCGTCGCCTCGAACACCAGGTACATGACGGCGAGGAAGACGGGGATGCCCAGCCAGGGGTTGAGCAGCACCCGGTCGATCCGGTCCGAGACGGTGACGCGCGGCGCGGACGTCAGTCCGAGCGCCGACAGGGTGCGCGCGGCCCAGTCGAAGCGCTCATCGGCCCCGCGCCGCACCCATTGCGCCAGGTCCTCCCCGGATTCGCGACGCGGAAGCCCCTCGGGGACGGGGGTCCCGGCGAAGCCGGCGGCTATGGCATTCTCAAGGGCGGCCACCCCTCTGCCGGTGCGCCCGTCGACCTCGACGACGGCCACGCCTCCCAGACGTCGGGACAGGGCCCCCGGATCAACGCGCATGCCGTTGCGGGCGGCCAGGTCGTTCATGGTGAGGGCGACGACGATGGGGACGCGGAGACCGAGCAGCATAGCCAGCAGGTACAGGGATCGGCCGATGGCGGTGGCGTCGAGCACGGCGACGAGAAGATCCGGTTCCATGCCGTCCACGGCGCCTTCGGCGGCGCGAGCGGCGACCTCCTCATCGGGGGACATCGGCAGCAGCGAGTACGTCCCGGGCGTATCCACGACGTCCCAGGATTCGCCGCCGTGACTAAGCTCCCCGTACTCGAGCAGCACCGTGGTGCCGGGAGCGTTCATTACGCGCGCCTTCATGCCGAGCATGGCGTTGAACAGCGACGACTTGCCGACGTTGGGGTTGCCGACGAGGACCACGCGATGGTCGGCCGTCCCATGCGGTCCCCTGTGGCCCGAAGCCAGAGAGGGGAGGATGGCCGCCAGACGTCCGCCCGATCCCGACCCATGGCATGAGGGGCCGGAAAGGCAGTCGGAGTCGGATCCGTCCGGCCGCGTGCCGTCGGACCCATGGATGCTGCCGGCGTCGTCGCAGCAGGAGCCGTGGGCATGCCCGTTCCCGTTCGCAGGCCCGACGCAGTCGGGGCACGATGACCTCCTCCGCGCACTCCCGTGGCGCAGGCCCACGGTGCCCGCACGGCCGTTCTGGGCGCACCTGAGGCGACACGGATGCGCCGGGCGGTTCCGGCGTCCACGGCGATGCGCTCCGGACCGCGCGCCAGCACGCGTCCTCCGAAGGCCGAACGCTGCACGACCCGGATGACGGTTCCCCGCCGCAGGCCGAGCTCCTCGAGACGGAAGCCATGACGGACGTCCATGTCGATTCCGGTGATGACCATGTCGGAATTCAGGGGGCAGTCGCTCGCCCTAGTGCCGGTTCCGGTTCCGTTGGTGCTGGTATCTCGTGTCACGCCGAGGATTATCCGTGCCGGGGAGGCGAAAATCAAGACTTGTTTTTCGTCTCCCCGGACCCTATAATTCCCGTTTTCATAATCAACGATTCGATGATTCCGATTCCAGGCTTCGTCCGCGGCCGCGTCCACGCCGCCCGCCCGTCGGCCTCAGACGTCCTCCCCGTAGAACAGCCTCATGACGACCTTCCTGCAGCGCCGCATACGTGACATGAGGTCGTTGTCGAAGGTCTGCCCGTGATGGGGCGGATATCCGAGGCATACCGCGATGCCCGCAAGGGAATAGCGGTCGTCCGGCAGCACGTCCGCCTGTTGGATGCGGCCTGTCCACAGGTAGCTGGCGTTGCGGGACGCTGTGCAGGTCAGCCAGGCGGAGCGCAGCACATCCCTGTCGTCGGCGCCCACGAGTCCGGCGTCGGCGAGGGCGTCAAGGGCCTTCATCGTCGATCCCGTCCTCAGGGACGGGTCCTCGCTGGCGTGCAGCAGCTGGAGCAGCTGGACCGTCCACTCCACGTCGGACAGTCCGCCCCGTCCGAGCTTGAGATGGCGCTCGCGGCGCACGCCCCGCGGCAGTCTCTCCCCCTCCATGCGGACCTTGAGGCGCCGGATCTGGGCGATCTGCTCGTCGTCGGGGGGCGTCGACGGGAAGCGCAGGGGGTCGGCGACTCGTTCGAGGAACTCCCGGGACAGCTCGGCGTCGCCCGCCGCATGGCGGGCCCGGATCAGGGCCTGATGCTCCCAGACGCTCGCCCAGGAGGCGTAGTACTCGACGCAGGAGTCCAAGGACCGCACCAGGGGGCCGTTGCGTCCCTCCGGACGCAGGTCGAGATCGAGGTCGATGCGTGGCTCGAGGCTTGCCGGCCCCTGCAGGATACTTCGCAGACGCTCCACCACGGCCCGGGCGAAGGCGTTGGCCTCGGCGTCCCCATGCCCCGGCGAGGGGCGGTAGATGAGGATCGCATCGGCGTCCGAGCTGAAGTTGAGCTCGCGTCCGCCGTATCGGCCCATGCCGATCACCGACACCTCTGCCGCCCGTCCCATCGCCAGACGCACGCAGTCGTCCTGCGCCCAGGCCAGGGCGGCGTCGATGATGGCGTCGGTGACGTCGGTCAGGGCCTGAAGGCAGTCGACGTCGTCCATGACCCTGCTGAGCCAGGACAGGCCGATGCGTTCGATCTCCTGTCGGCGCATGGCCCGCAGGCTGGTGGCGAAGTCCGCCAGGGACCCGGCGGAGCGGTCGAGCATGGCGCGGCACTGCACGTCGAGGCTGTCTCTGGTGCGTGGCCTGAGCTGCGCGTCATCGCCCAGCCACGTGACCGATTCGATGGATTTGCTGAGCGCCTGTCCGAGGAAGCGCGAATCGGCGAGGATGTGGCACAGGCGCTGCGCGGCGGAGGGCGAGTCGCGCAGGAATCCCAGATAGTCACTGTCCGTGCCGAAGAGCTCCTCGAGCCGCCGCCATACGAGCAGCCCCATGTCCGGGTTCTGCCCCTCCCCCAGCCACTGGAGCACGGCAGGCAGCAGGATGCGGTTGATCTTCGCCGCGCGGGAGACGCCGGCGGTGAGCGCCCGCATATGCCGCATGGCCGCGTCGGGGTCGGCGAAGCCTACGGATGCCAGACGGACGCGGGCCGCGTCCTCGTCCAGGGAGAAGGCGTCGTCCCCGGCCTGCGCGCTGATGGGCAGCATGGGACGGTAGTAGATCTCCATATGCAGCCGCCGCACCTCGCGTCGGGTGTCGTCGTATCGGTCGAGAAGCCGCTCCGGCAGCAGCCCGAAGCAGCGGGCGAGCCTGCGAAGCTCCCTGTTGCGGCCCAGCTCCTCGACGCTGACGTCCCTCTTCCTGTCGAGGCCTCCCCGGTTCCCGGCGCCGAGGTCGGGGAACAGATGCGTCCGCTGCAGCATCCACATCTGCTGGCGATGCTCGATGACCCTTTCGAAGCGATAGTCGCCGGCGAGGCGCGCCGCCTGCCTGCGTGACACGTAGCCGCCGTCGGACAGGGCCTTCAGAGCGTCCAGCGTGGCGGCCACGCGCAGCGATTCGTCGACGCGGCCGTGCACGAGCTGCAGCATCTGCACGGTGAACTCGACGTCCCGCAGTCCCCCCCTGCCGAGTTTGATTTCGCGGTCCTGCAGTGCCTGTGGTATGAGGTCCTCGACGCGGCGGCGCATCGCCTGGCAGTCATTGACGAAGTTCTCCCGTGCGGAGGCCGACCAGACAAGCGGTCGGGTGCGCGCCACGTAGGCGGCTCCGAGGTCGGGGTCCCCCGCCGCCGCACGTGCCTTGAGCAGCGCCTGGAACTCCCAGCTCTCCGCCCAGCGGTCGTAGTACTCCAGATGCGAGTCGAGACGTCGCACCAGCGGCCCGTCCTTGCCTTCGGGACGCAGGCCGCCGTCGATCTGCCAGAGGGCCGGCTCGGTGACGCCGGGCATCACCGCCTGGCAGACGCGTTGCAGCATCAGGGCCATGCGGGTGCCGATGCGCGGCAGGGCCGACGCGTCGGCACCGTCGGCGGGTTCGACGACGTAGATGAGGTCGACGTCGGAGACGTAGTTGAGTTCCCGCGCGCCGAGCTTGCCCATGGCGATGACGGAGAAGCGGCATCCGGAGGAGCCCGGCACCTCCCGCCGCGCGATGGCGAGTGCTCCCTCGAGGGCGGCGTCCGCCAGATCCGACAGCGAGCGGCTCACCGTGGGTTGCAGCGCCTCGGGGTCAGATGACAGAAGATCCCCGACCATCACGCCGGCGAGCAGCTCGTGGTATCTCTCGCGTAGATGCTGCGTGGCATTGGTCACGGCCTCGCCCGCCACCGGCGCCGAGGACTTGGGGTCGGCCCCGATGGCCTCCAGCGCCGCGGCGCGGACGGCGGGACGATCCGGGAACGTCGCCTCGCGGGACGCCTCCAGACATGCGCGGACGAGCCGGGGACGCGAGCGCATCATCGTGCCCATGGCATCGCTGGCGCCGAGCACCCTGATGAGGGCGTCAACCCCGGGGTCGCCGTCTTGCAGACGGGAGGCGATGTTCGCAGCGATGGCGGGAAGGCCGTCGACGACCGAACGGAGGTTCGCGAGCGCGGCGTCAG
>CALEGL010000161.1 GCA_937876495.1 uncultured Bifidobacterium sp. | reverse complement strand
AGCGCCGGCAACGCGACCCGCACCGGGCATGACTGCGTGGGCGTCCTCGAGGGCCCCGCGGACGTCTACCGGGGAATCCCCACGCTCAGGGCGCTGCGCAACTTCACCGTGGGACGGGTGCGCGTCGGCGACCATCCCGAGCTGGTCCGAGGCTACGCGCTCGTCAAGCGGGCCTGTGCCCTGGCGAACGAGGAGCTCGGCCTTCTGGACGCCGACAGGGCGCGTCTCATCACCCAGTCCTGCAGGGACGTCGAGTCGGGGGCGTTGGACGACCAGTTCCCCATCGACGCCCTTCAGGGAGGCGCAGGCACCTCGACGAACATGAACGTCAACGAAGTCGTGGCGAACCGCGCCCTCGAGCTCGGCGGACACGCCCGCGGCGACTACCGGTTCATCCATCCCAACGATGACGTGAACCGGTCGCAGTCGACGAACGACACCTATCCGACCGCCTGCCGCCTGGCGATTCTGGACGCCCTGGGGCCTCTGCTGCAGAGCACGCGGTCGCTGGCGCGATCCTTCCACCGACTGGCGGACCGCCACGCCGACGACGTCACCATCGGGCGCACGCAGCTGCAGGACGCGGTGCCCATGACCTTCGGCCAGGAGTTCCATGTCTTCGCCAGCCTGCTGAAGGCCGACGCCCGGGCCTTGGAGGGGCTTCGGCCGACGCTGGAGACGATCAACCTCGGCGCCACGGCCGTGGGCACGGGGATCTGCGCCGACGTGCGATTCCGCGAATCCGCGGTGCGGCATCTCGCCGCGATCACGGGCCTCGCGCTGTCCGCGGCGCCCGACCCCGTGGCCGCGGTCACGGACATGTCCGCCTTCGTCACCACGTCATCGACGCTCAAGAACCTGGCCATCCATCTCAAGAAGGCCGCCGACGACCTGCGTCTGCTCAACTCCGGGCCGCATGCCGGGCTTGACGAGATCGACGTCCCGGCCCGTCAGGCGGGAAGCAGCATCATGCCGGGCAAGGTCAATCCGGTCATCCCCGAATGCGTCGACCAGTGCTGCTTCATGGTCATCGGAATGGACGCCACGGTGGGCATGGCGAGCTCCGAGGGCCAACTGCAGCTCAACGCCTTCGAACCGGTGGTCATCCACCAGATCCTCACTGCCATGGAGCTGCTCGGCAACGCGATGGACATGTTCCGCGAACGCTACGTCGCCGGCATCACCGTCGACACGGCGCGCAGACGGCGGTACGCCGCGGCCTCGCCCTCCATCCCTGCCGCCCTCCACCCGGTCCTCGGACACGACGGGTCCGTCGCCCTCGCCCCGGGGGCCACTCGCTCCGGACGC
>CALEGL010000160.1 GCA_937876495.1 uncultured Bifidobacterium sp. | reverse complement strand
CGCATCCAGGGGCGAGGTCGTGATCGCCTCCTCGAACGTCGGTCATTTCGGTGCCTACGACGCGCGGCGCCGCACGGTCCTCGACATCCGAGGACGGCTCGGCGAGGACCGTCCCGTCGTCGTCGCTCTCGCCGGCGTCAACGACGACGACCGTCCGATGGTCGCCGTGGCGACGAACGAGGCGGCGCGGACAGCCGGACTTCGGGCCGGAGACCTCGTCAAGGCCGCCGCCAAGATCCTCGGCGGCGGTGGCGGCGGGCGGCCTGACTTCGCCCAGGGGGGCGGCACGGATTCCACTAGGGTGGACGCCGCGCTCCAGGGACTGTCGGACGCCGTCGGCCGGAGGCGGTGACGCGGGTGTCGGTCTGGCTCGGCGTGGATCTCGGTGACGCGCGGGTCGGTCTCGCGTTGTCCGATCCGGAGCTCACGCTGGCCCATCCGGCCGGGAACGTCGAAGCCCATGGCGATTCCTTCCGTGCACTTGATGCGGTTGTCGACGTCATCGAACGCTCGGACGTCTCGCGCGTGGTCATCGGTCTACCGCTTCTTCTGAACGGCACCGAAGGATCCAGTGCCCGCAAGGCACGTCGATGGGGACGAAGCCTCGGGCGACGTCTGGAGTCGTCCATGCAGGATGCGGCGACGGATGACGGGAATCGTCGCAGTGGCGGTGCGGTGCCGCCCATCGCCTTCCAAGACGAACGGCTGACCACGGTGACGGCCCATGGTCATCTTCGGCAGGCGAGTCTTGACGGCCGCCGTCACCGCCCATTCGTCGATCAGGAGTCCGCTGTGATCATCCTCCAGGCGGCGCTGGATGCCGCGGTGGGGGATCCGAGGGAGAGGGAGCCGCATGTCGGATAGCAGCGTATCGGATGGTGACGCCAGGCCCGATGACTCCGCGCTCAGAGGCGCTTCGGATTCCGTTTCAGGTTCCGGCGAGGATGCGCCCACGGGGAAGTTCCCGGTCGTAGGAGGTGGCTTCGGCGCTTCGCAGGACGCTCAGGCCCCGACGCCTCCGACGACATCGGAGAATCGGACACCCGCGAACCCGGCATCTGGGAGCTCAGCGAACCCGATGACGGATGAGGACGCCCCCGTGGAGGACGCCCCCATGGATCTTGGCGAATTCTTCGACAGCCATGCCGAATGGACGGACGGCGGTCCGGTCGTTCCACCGGAGTCTCCGACCCCGAGCCCTGCGGATGGCGTCAATCACGCCGACCCGACAGCCACCTCGGGATCACGAAGGAGCCGACGCATGCGCCGTCGCCGCGACCTTCGCCGTCAACGACGCATCATTGCCGCGGTCATCGCCGTGGTAGCCGTCGTGGCACTGCTCGCGGCGGGCATCCATGCGGGGTACCGCACGTTGTCGCAATGGAGCGCTGCTGGCAGGGCCGCATCGACCTCGGCCAGTCTCGACTATCCCGGCCCCGGGACGGGAACCGTGGAGTTTACCATCGCCACCGGCGAGGGCGTGAGCTCCGTCGCCAATCGGCTGGTGAAGGCCTCCGTCGTCAAGACGGCCGACGCATTCTCCAGCGTCGTGGCCGCCAACGGCAGCACCCTGTATCCAGGCACCTACGCACTGAAAAGGCATATGTCCGCCTCCGAGGCGCTGGCGATCCTCTCGGACCAGAGCAAGGCCGAAGGCGTGCTTGAGGTGAAGTCGGGGGACAGGGTGTCGGAGGTCATAGCCGAGGCATCGAAGCTGTCCGGCATCGCGCAGAAGGAGTTCACCTCGATCGTCGATTCGGGAGGCAAAGGCATCCTCCCCTCCGAGGCCGACGGCACATTCGAGGGATGGCTGGAGCCCGGAAGCTACGACGTGAAATCCGCGAAGTCGGCCTCCGCGATTCTTTCGCAGATGGTCAAGGCCCGCATCGCGAAGCTCGATTCGCTCGGCGTGCCGACGGGGTCGCAGCGCGAGAAGATCCTCATCATGGCGTCCATCGCCGAATCCGAGGTGAACTCCGACGCCTACTACGGCAAGGTCGTGCGTGTCATCCTCAACCGCCTTGACAAAGGGATGAACCTGGGCATGGACACCACGGTGGCCTACGGACTGGGAATCACAGCCAGCCAGCTCACCGACGCCATGCTCGCCGATACGAGCAACGCCTACAACACGCGCGTGCACAAGGGGCTTCCGCCGGGGCCGATCAGCAATCCCGGCGATGAGGCCATCAAGGCCGCTGTGGATCCTCCCACGGGGGCCTGGCTGTACTTCGTCACCACGAACCTCAAGACGGGGGAGACGAAGTTCGCCACC
>CALEGL010000159.1 GCA_937876495.1 uncultured Bifidobacterium sp. | reverse complement strand
TTGAGACTCGTCGACTGGAGGGGATGATGAGCAGCATCTGCATCGAGTTCGCCTCGCAGGGAGTCACTGACATCCTCGTCTCCCAGTCCGTCGCCGACCTCGTGGACGCCACGGGGAAGCGCGTCGCGTCACGGGCGGGCGGCGGATTCGGCTACCGGCATCGCATCGGCAACTACGGTGGAGGGCGCGTCATCGGATTCGTCACCGCCGACACCATGGAGGCGCGCGAATCAGAGGCGACCGGCAAGACCCTCACGAGGGCGGTGGGCGGATGACCATCCAGCCCGTCGACGTGGAGGACCTCCTGTCCCAGGAGCTCACGCGGATGGCCTCCGCGCAGGGGATGACGGTGACATGCTCCCCTCCGCCGCTCGAGGAGTCGTTCACCACGCCGCACATCCTCGTCACACGCACCGGAGGCCAGCAGCTCAGCCTCGTCGTCGACCAGCACCAGTGCTCCATCGACGTCCGGGCGGACACATGGGCAGCCGTCACACGTCTGTCCGACTGGGCGTGCGGAGCCATCCGCATCCTGCCCCTCGACCCGAACCATCTCCTGCAATGGAGGGCGGCGACCATCGCGACCCTCCCCTATGCGAACCCCGATCCGAAACACCCATCAACGCCCCGAGCCACGCTTCTCGCCATCGTCACGTGCCGGGCAATCATCCAGTGAAGGAGCAGAACAATGGCAGTAGACGCAACGAAGGTCCTGGTCGGCACCCCCGACCAGCTCACCACGGGAGCGATCAGCTCGGCGGCGCTCGGAACGACGCTTCCCACGGACGCGGTCACCGCGCTCGACGCGGCGTTCGCGGACTCGGGATACGTGTCCAGCGACGGGGTGAAGCTCACCCAGGACATGAGCACCAGCGACATCAACGACTGGAGCGGAGCGCTCGTCCGACGCGTCCTCGAGAAGTTCTCGGGAAGCATCAGCTGGAGCTACATCCAGGCCTCCGCGCAGGAATGGAAGAACTCGTTCGGCGAGGACTACGTGACCGTCACCCCGGCCACCACCAATCACGGCGAGCAGATCGCCATCAGGATCGGCTCCCGCCTCCCCCCGGCGAAGTCCTGGGCGTTCAACATGAAGGACGGCCTCACCCGGATCCGCATCGTCTGCCCCAACGCGCAGGTCACCAGCAGGGACGACATGCAGTTCGACGCCACCGACCCCATCAGCCTGCCCATCACCCTGTCCTGCTATCCGGACGGCCAGGGCAACAGCATCTACATCTACGTCGACGACGGCCTCGTCGCCGCCGCCTGAAGGCAGGACCACATGGACATCACCGGCATCCACGTCCCCGAACAGCAGACGTTCAACTTCCAGCTCGACGGCCAGGGAACCGTCTACAGCTTCCCCAAGCCGCAGTGCCCTCCCCGGAGCCTCGCGAGACGGATGAACTCCATCCCAGCCATCACCGACCAGACCAGGCAGAACCTCGCCGGGCAGGAGTTCATCGATCTCCTGTTCGACAAGTACGCGCCGAAGCTCGCCGAAGACGAGAGACTCACCCCCATGCTGCAGATGACCATCTTCAAGGCATGGAGGGACAGCGCGACGGTCACGCTGGGGGAATCTCCAGCCTCTGCAGGCTGATAGACGAGCATGCAGGGGCCATCGACTACGACCTGATGACCCGCACCCGCTTCCTGCTGCGCGACGTGCCCGACATTCTGGACTGGGAGACCCTCGGGCACTTCGTCCGGCACCTGGACGCGGGAAGCGCATTGAGAGGCGAGCTCAAACCCGACGAGGCCGGCTGGGAGGGCGGCCTGCGCTCCCCCATGCTCCTCGCCGAGCTCATCGACACGGTCAACATGCTCCGCTGGGAACTGGCCTGCATGCACACCAGGAAGGGCGCTCCCAGACCCAAGCGCCCCAAGCGGATGCCCCGCCCGGGCGTCAAGGACCCGGACAGGAAGATCGGACGACAGCCCATCCCGCGCAGCCAGTTCCGCGCATGGTGGGATTCACGATAGGAGGCGGGAATGGCGGAGAACGTGGAGGTCGCGAAGGCGTTCGTGACGATCATCCCCACCATGCAGGGCGCGCAGAAGACCATCGCCGACCAGCTCGTGCCCGCCACCACGGCCGCCGGGGAGAAGGCCGGCACCGAAGGAGGG
>CALEGL010000158.1 GCA_937876495.1 uncultured Bifidobacterium sp. | reverse complement strand
GGGCGGCGGGCCCCGAGCCGGCGACGCCATCAGCTTCCATCCCGGTGTCCACGGCTCCGACCCGTTCTACGGGCATGTCGCGATCGTCGAGGAGGTCAAGTCCGACGGATCGATCGTGATCAGCCAGTCCGGCACCGGATGGATGGCCGTCGTGATCGAGACCATCAGTAAACAGCAGCTCGACGCCATGGGTTCGGGCATCGACTTCATCCACTGAACCAACCGCAAGGAGAACCATCCCATGTCTCGCAAACACCGAACAATGCTCGTCCTTCTCGCCATCGCCCTGACGACTGTCCTGATCGTGTTCGGCTGGGCCGGTCGTCATGCCATGGGCCGGACGTCGGGGGAGCCGACGCCGAGCGTCGTCACAACGACGGTCGCCGCGAACCCGCGCCCGTCCAAGACCGATCCGACGCTCAGGACGCGGGACGTGCAGCGGCTGTGCGAACAGACCGCGCCCAAGGTCGTCACCTCGTATGTGACCGATTCGCCGGACCGCAGCCGCCTGCTGGACGAGTACTTCACGGCGCAAGCCACGGGCAGGAACGTGCCCGTTTCGCACATCAAGCCGCAGCCGGCCAAACAGTTCGCCGGCGCGCTGAACGTCGAGCAGCCGCTAGGGCACGCGGTGTGCAGCGTGAACACCGGTCTGCAGTCGAGCCCGTGGATGCTCGAATTCGACTGGGAGGGAACTCTCGGCTGGCGTTGCACGTCGATACAAGGGCCCATCCAAGGCGCGTATGCGGATGGCCGGCTATGAGCGGCAAGAACGATGATGCCGTGCTGTTCTCGGCCGAGACGAGGCTGCGGCGGGACGATGACGGCGTGCGCGTAGACATATGGGAGCCGTGCGGCGAAGCGTGGGAAGGCAAGCCGGAGCCTGACACGGTGCCGGCGTGGTGCCTGATGGGATGCAGGATGAGAGGACGGGGATGAGCAGACGAAGAACCAGACTGGTCGACGGCGACCTGGATCCGAAGGCGTCCGCCGCGGATCTTGAATACATATGCGTGAACCACTTCGACTATCCCAGCGACATCATCAGCGCCATGCCGGCGCATCCGGCCTGCTGGCCCGAACTGGCCGACTGGTGCCGGCGGTTCACCTCCGCTCCCGGCACGGCCGGAGCGCCGCCCATGCCGCCCGAACCAACCAAGCGCGGCATCCTGCGGCGGACGAAGCCCGGTAAGCGCGTCGAACCTGACGACACGCCCGCCGAGGCCGACGAACTCATCGAATCCGTCGCGCCCGCGAACAATCCGGACGACGAGACGACGGAGGCGATCACCCAGCCGCTGCACGTGTTGGCCCAGAAAGAGCCCACGCTCGTCGATGCGCCGGTGAAACTCAAACGGGTCGTGCCGGTGCGTAGGATCGTGACCGCAGCCATCTGCGTCGTTGCCCTGACGGGTCTGGGCGGTGCCGCCGCCGCAGGCGCAGGCGCATGGCACACCCATCAGGAGCAGGCTGCGGCCGCGGTGGCGGCGGAGCACGCCCATGCCGTGATCTCGGACGCCGACCGCCTATGCGCGGAGATGAAGACCAGCCCGGTCAAAGACGACGAGGAATTGGCCGGCCAGGCGGACAAGCTCGCCGCTCTCGCCCACGACGCGAAGACGCCAAGTGCGCAGATCGCCAAGGCGGCGGCGTCGCTACGCGCAGCGTACGGCAAGGCCATGGACGCGAAGGCCGAGCAGACGGGCAAGCGCCTCGATGCGCTCACGGTCGAGGCGACCAGGCTCACGGACTCCCCGGAATCGGCCGACCGCACAACCATGCTCGACCTGTCCAAGCAATGGGGCGGCAAGCGCGTAACGCGGCGGAATCTGTCGAAGGCGCTCGAAGCGGCCGCACGGCTCGACGCGTTGACGTCATCATGCCGGCAGGCGCAGGAGCGCGCGGACAAGGCGAAAGCCGAGGAATCCAAGCGCAAGGCCGACGAGGAGCAGCGCAAGACGCAGGCCGAACAGCAGCAGACGGCTCCGGCTCCTGTTTCCACGCCCACTCCACAGGCGTCAGCGCCTCCATACGCGCCGCGTTACACGCCTCCTGCCGCTCCCAAGCCGGCCCCCACGCAGGAAGGCGGAGCCAACGGCTGGTCCGTGCCGCCCGTCCAGTCCGGCATCCCGATGCCCGATCACCTGTGACCCACGCCGTGGATCGCGGGTCGAATGGTGCCCGAGCTGTGGGGATCTCTGGACGGCGGTACCGACGCCTGTGTTTATCGACGCCCGAGCTGTGAGACGGACGTGTGGACCGACCGCCTTCTCTCACCTATTACCATGGTGCGGCGGCGTGCGTCCGAGCGAGCTTCGCGGCGTCCTCGTGGCCCGGTTCAGGTCGATCTTGCGGCTCATGAACGGGCTGACGCCGCGCAGCATGTAGATGCACTTGTCGCCGGGGAATTTCTCGCTTCCCAGCTCGTCGGGGGTCATGAGCTCTCGTTTGGCCTGGCGGGTGCTGATGCTGTATGAGCCGTTCACGCCCCTGGACTGGCTGATGTCCCTGGTGTCGATGGTGGCGGAGCCCAGCAGCTCGCTGATCCATTTCGGGGTGCTGATGTCTCCCTTGCCCGCGCCGAGGAACAGGATCGAATCGCAGTTGCCGATCAGCGTCTCCCAGTCGTCCTTGTACATGCTCTTGAGCTGGGCGAGGGTCTGGATGATGATGCTCACGCTGATGCCGCGCGAGCGGATCGTGGCGACCAGCCGCGTGAAATTGGGGACCTTGCCGATGTTCGCGAACTCGTCGAGGAAGCAGTGCACCGGGCGGCCCAGCGTACCGGACGGCGTGTGGTCGGCGTCGTAGACGAGCGTGCTGAACAGGCACTGGTAGAACACGGCTGCCAGGAAGTTGAACGTCGCGCTGGTGTCGGGGATGATGATGAAGATCGCGGTCTTCTCCTCGCCCACGGCGTGCAGGTCGATCTGGTCGTCGGCCAGGATGTCGTGTACCTGGCTGACCTGCAGAGGGGCGAGCCGCACGCCGAGGCTTATGATGATGCTCTTCTTCGTCTCGCCGGCGCCTTGCTCGTATTTCCTGTACTGGGCGGTGGCGAACGCGACTCCGTCTTCGAGGCGGGTCAGCTGCTCGGGATCGTAGTCCTGGAATCCGAGGTCTTCGCCCTGATGAATCTCGCGCAGGATCTCGCGCGCTGACTGCATCATCGCGTCGATGGGGCTCTTCTTCGTCTCGTCCTCCTCGCTGGCCTCCATCATGCCCAGCAGCTCGACCACGCCGTTGAGGGTGGGTCTGTCGCTTGTGTAGTACTCCCAGCCGACCAGGGCGCGCAGAAGCGTGCGCATGGATTCGTCCCAGAAGCTTTCGCCCTTGGCCGAGTTCGGGTTGGCGGTGTTGTCGATGAGGTTGTCGACCAGCTCGAGGATGTTCTGCTCGCTGGTGGCCGGATTGATGTAGGCCATCGGGTTGAAATGCGCCGACCTGCCCAGGTCCACGAGATTGAGCGCTCTGACCTGGTATCCCTTTTTCTCGAGCGGTTCGCGCATCGAGCGGTAGATCTCTCCCTTGGGGTCGGTCACGGCGTAGCTCATGTTCGCGCGGGCGAGGTTGGGGAGCACGTAGCCTCTGGTCTTGCCCGATCCGGAGCCGCCGGCCACGCACACGTTGAGGTTCCTGCCGGTGGCCTTGGTGTCCAGGGCGAGACCTTCGGTGGCGGTCATCTGCAGGTTCCGTGCCGGATCGTGGTCGGTGTATGGCCTCATATCGTGCTCGCCGGCCCAGTGGGCGGAACCGTGCTCCTCGCCGTACCGGTAGTTGTGTCTGTTGCTGATCACGTACAGCGCGACCAGAGCAAACGCGACCAGGCCGGCCAATGCGGCCATGAGGTCGGTTCGCTCCATACTGGGTGGCCATGGGCTGGTCAGTGATCGCAGGGCCGCGTACACCGTGGCGTCCATGGATTCGTGCCGTGCCATGCTCAGGCGTGCGGCGTGCGCCGCGACGTCGAAGAGCAGTGTGGTCAGCACGGCCCCGATGGTGCACAGTATGATGCTGTTCTTGCTTGGCGGTTTCATGATGATTGTCCTTCCTTCCTGATTGCGCGGCGCATGCCGTTGTCCTTGCCGGACGTGCCGAGCACGGGCGTCAGATCGACGCCATCGCCGAGCTTCTCGGTGACGCGCTGCTCGATGAGCAGGCGCAGACGCTCCTTGAGCTCCATGTCGCGAGCTGCGCGCGGGAACTCCATGGTCTCTGCCTCCTGCCCGCCGTCCGGCCGGATGACGGGCAGGACACTGGTGGTCGGCTCGGGTTCGGTCCCGGCCTTTGGGTCTTCGATCGATCGGGTCTGCCCGTCCTGCGGTTCGGGCAGGCATCCGCTGATGACGGCGACGTGCTCGCAGGGGCGACTGATCGCGCATTCCCGCGTCCCGCACATGGCCATGAGTATGCGCCCTTCGGAGCTGTCGGGATCGGTGACATCCGGCACGTTCAGGCCGAGCCGTTCGGCCTGAACGCTCAATGCGTCGGGATCCTTGGCGAGGATGGCGAGCGAGCCGTCCGTGATGGCGGGCACGCTCATGGTTCCCCCCGCTGCTCGGTGCTGGGATGCAGGGCGATCGCCGAGGCGATCACCACGCTCTCGCCGTCAAGGCTTCTGCCGATGTGCCCGCGCAGCATGATCTCATCGCCTTTCAAAGGCTGCTCCCGCTGAAGATAGTCGCAGTGGCGAGCCCGGGCCTGCACGGGGACGGGTTCGCGTGCCTGCCCGTCGGGATAGGGCGTGCTCACGCTGAGCGTGGCGACGCGCATCGCGCCGGCACCCGCGTATCGCGGGTCCTGGGCGAGCGTGCCATGCAACCAGACCGTGGTCTTCACTTCACGGCTCCTTTCATCGCGCGCCGTGTCGGCGCTGTCGGCGCTGACGTTCGTGCGCCTGGTCGGGATCGTCCGTCGGCTCGGCCTGCCGGGTGGCTTCGAGGGGTTTGGCCTGTTCGAGGATGCGTTGGATGGCGAACTCGGCCGACCCGGTCATCTTGCGCTGCCAGCGGCCTTCCCTGGGGGAGAAGTGGAAGCCGTTGTGCTGGAGCATGTCGCGAGTCTCGCCGCTCGGCTTGTCCTCGAACCGGAAGTAGACGTAGCCGCTCGCCCCGTCATGGACGAGATCGAACTGCTCGCCCTGCGCGGTCGTTCCGTTCTGCTCGCTGCGCCCGGCGTCCTGGTTGCGTTGGATGCCCTCGATCCGTGCCTGCACGCGGCGCATGTTCGCGTTGTTGTTCCTGAGCTCGGATGAGGAATGCGGAGCATCCGCGTGGGCATCGCGTGCCTGTTGGTTCTCCCTCTTCATCGTCTCCTGCCCGGCTTGCAGCTCGGACAGCTTCGCCTGCAGCTGCTGCGTGGCATCGGGCTGCGTGCTGCTGATGCTCTTGCCGTCCGCGCCGATCGTTTCGATCCGCTCGCGCAGCGTGTCGAGCCGTTCGCTCTGCTCGTTGTAATGACGCATCAGGGCATCGGTCTTCTGCTGCATCTTCGCGGCCGGGTAGTTCGCCGGTCCGGTGATCAGCGGGCTGGGAATCGCCGCGCTGCGCGTGTTGAAGTCGTTCGTCCGCCGCGCGAGGAGCGTCGCGTACCGGTCGGTCAATTGGTCGAGCTGGCCGTGAAAGGACGCATCGATGTCCTGTTTGCGGGTTTCGGCGAGTTCGCGGATCTTCTGAACGGCCGCATCGTATTCGATGGTCGCGCTGCCTTCCTCATAGTCGTCGAGACTGCGCGACTGCTTCTCCGAACGCGCCGCGTTCTCGTCGATCACCATCGTTCGAGTGCCCGGATCGAGCAGGATCTCGCCGGCCTGCTGGCGCGTCCGGCTGTCGAACGGCGTCTCGTCCGGCGTGCTCGCCTCGATGCCGCAGAAGTCCGGGTCATGCGCGAACGTCAGGCTCGCGCGGTCTGCGAGTTCGCCCATCCGCTGCGACGCCTCCTGCGGATCAGCGATCGAGCGGGCCATGGCAAGGCCCGAGGCCAGCTCATCGCTGTTCTCTATGTACAGCGCAAGCTCCCGCGCCGCGTTCTCGTCAGGCTCGCCACGAGAGGAAGATTCCTCGCCGTCCGGTGTCTCGCCGTCCACTGCTCCACCCTCTTCGGATGGAGCGTGATTCGTTTGCTGATCGGTGGCTTCTGCCGCGAGAACCTCCTGCCGTTCGGGCTGTTCGCTTTGCGGCTCCCGGCTTTCGCCTTGGGCATCTTCGCGCTGTTCGCCGTCGCGTTGCCGTCGTTCCTGTTCGCGCGCCTGCCGGTAGGCGTCGCGCTCCGCCTTGACGGCGCGGCACAGGTCCCACGGCTCGTCGATGGTGAGCGTCTCCCTGTTTGCCCCCGAGCCGCGCCACAGATGGACCGGTTCGCCGGGACGGAACGCGACGGTGACCGGACGATGGTTGGCGATGGCCGTGCG
>CALEGL010000157.1 GCA_937876495.1 uncultured Bifidobacterium sp. | reverse complement strand
GCGGTGGCCGGTTCCGTCCGTCGCGCTCCCCGCCGGCCGCACCGTGCCGCCTCCACCCACGGCGATGACCACGCCGGCCCCGTGCTCCAGCGCCTCGCGGGCGCAGGCGCCGCCGTCCTTGTCGAGCTGTGGCTCGATGAACTCGACGTCGCGGATGCGGTGAGAACGGCAGAACTCCTCGATGTGGCGGCGTCTCTCCTCGGCCTGCGGTTTGGAGGGGTTGATGACGAAGGCGTAGTGGACGCGGTCGCGTATCCGCGACAACAGCGAGACGACGACGCGTCGCCGATGCCACAGACGGATGCCGACCGCGACGGCGACAAGCGTCACGGTGAGGACGGCGAGTGTGACGAGGACGATCGCTGTCTGGGACATACTCTGATTGTGTCCGAATCGTGTCGGTTCCGGTCCCCCGACCGTCGGACGTCGACGATTTCTGCACGAAGCCGGTGCGGAGGCGGGACATCCGGCGTTTCGTGGCATCCCGCGGCCGGTTCCTCGTGTCGGGCGTGTCGTCTTTCGGCATTAGGCTGAAGCCATGCTCGATATTCAGTTCATCCGTGATCATGCCGATGTCGTCCGGGAGTCGCAGAGCCGTCGCGGCGAATCCGTGGAGCTCGTCGACGAGGTGCTCCGCTCCGACGAGACGCGGCGCTCCTCTCTCAAGGAGTTCGAGGAGTCCCGTGCCCTGCAGAAGGAGCTCGGACGCAAGGTGGCATCCGCATCCCCCGAGGAGCGGGCGGCCCTCATCGCGCGCACGAAGGAGCTGTCGGCGAAGGTCTCCGCGGCCAAGGCGACCGCCGACGAGGCCGCCGAACGCTACACCACCGCCATGTGGAAGCTGTCCAACGTCGTCGAGCCCGAGGCCCCCGAGGGCGGGGAGGACGACTACGTCGTGGTGAAGAAGGTCGGGACCCCGCGCGACTTCGCCGCCGAAGGCTTCGAACCCAAGGACCATCTCGCCTTGGGCGTCGGCGTCGCCGGCATCGACATGCGCCGCGGGGTCAAGGTCTCCGGCTCGCGCTTCTACTTCCTGCGCGGGGCCGTGGCGCGCCTGCAGATCGCCATGCTCACCATGGCCGTCGACCAGGCCGAGGAGAGCGGCTTCACGCTCGCCATCACGCCCACTCTGGTACGTCCCGAGGTCATGGCCGGAACAGGCTTCCTCAACTCCCATTCGGACGAGATCTACCGTCTGCGCGAGCCCGACGACCAGTATCTCGTCGGCACCTCCGAGGTGGCGCTCGCCGGCATGCATGAGAACGAGATCCTCGACCTGTCCAAGGGACCGCTGAAGTACTGCGGATGGTCGAGCTGCTACCGTCGCGAGGCCGGAGCCGCCGGCAAGGACACCGTCGGCATCATCCGCGTCCACCAGTTCGACAAGGTCGAGATGTTCGTCTACTGCCGCCAGGAGGATTCCCGCGAGCAGCATCGTCATCTGCTCGAGATGGAGCAGAGGATGCTCGCCAAGGTCGAGGTGCCCTATCGCATCATCGACACCGCCGCCGGCGACCTCGGATCCTCCGCGGCCCGCAAGTTCGACTGCGAGGCCTGGGTGCCGACGCAGGGACGCTACCGCGAGCTCACGTCGACGTCCAACTGCACCGAGTACCAGGCGCGGCGCCTCAACATCCGGGAACGTCAGGAGGACGGGTCCACGCGTCCCGTGGCCACCCTCAACGGCACGCTGGCCACCACCCGTTGGCTGGTCGCCATCCTCGAGAACCATCAGCACGCCGACGGTTCCATCGACATCCCGAAGGCCATGAGGCCCTACATGGGCGGCCGCGAGGTCATCGAGCCGACGGCCTGGGAGGCCTGAGCCTCTTATTCAGCGTCTCCGGCGCCCATCCGTTTCCGCACTTCGGAAGGTTCGTCCCCGAGGGAGCGTCCCCTCGTGGGCACATGGCGCGGAGGTTCATGGCGGCGGGGTAGAATAGCCATTCGTCCGTGCCTCGACATGTCGGGGCCGGTGCATGGACAGGTGTCCGAGCGGTCTAAGGAGACGGTCTTGAAAACCGTTGTGGCCTGGCCACCGCGAGTTCGAATCTCGCCCTGTCCGCGACGAGGGCCCCGGGAGGAATCCCGGGGCCCTTTCGTTTTCCGTTCGGAATGGCGATGGGCGGTAACACGCCATTAATCCAGAGGCCCGGGAAAGTTACAGCACTGTAACCCCCTCCGGGGGAGTCCGCATGTCCCTGCTGGAACAATCACCGGTATCAGCGCGGGAACGTCATCCCCTCCGGATCCGTGGCAGGAAGCGGACCGGCGACCGTCACGCTGATGGAAGACGACGGAGAGCATATGCCGACATCCATCGCGGGTCTGCTCGATGACCCGGGCCATGGTGCAAGTCTTGATTCCTTCAAGGACCTGTCCAAGGGCGACGAGGCCCCCTACTGGCTTTTCCTCGGCGTGTGCGCCTCCTGGGGCATCGAGCATGACCGGGCGTCTCTGACTCTGATCACGGTGTCGGAGAACGCCACCTTCCTGCTGACTCTGGACGGCGTTCCGCAGGGCGTGGTCAGGGTCTCCCAACCCGGATACGTCGGCGGACCGCAGGCCGTCGCGTCCGAGATCGCCTGGCTCAACGCTCTCCATGACATCGGCGGCGTGCATCTCATCAATCCCGTCCCCACCGTCCGCGGAACGTTCGTCACGTCCATCCGCGACCGGGAGGGAAGGGTCTGGACGGTCATCTCGACCAAGTTCGTGAGCGGGACCGTTCTCGAGGATCTGGACAACCCCGCCCCCTACTACGTGACGATCGGAGGATGGGCGGCGCGCTTTCACGCGCAGGCGCGGGATTGGACGCCTCCGATGGGCTTCGACCGATTCAACTGGGACATCTCCGACATGGTCGGGCCGTCCCCCCGATGGGGCCGGTGGGAGAGTGCGCCGCTGGACGCCGAGGACAGACGCGTGTGCGAGCTGGCGCTGTGGAAGGCGATGGACGTCGTCATGAAGGTGCCGCGCACGACGCGGACATGGGGGCTCATCCACGCCGACCTCCGTCCCTCCAACGTCATCAGAGGGGATGACGGGACGCTGACGGTCATCGACTTCGACGACTGCGGATACGGCTGGTATCTCTACGACTACGCCTCGTCCCTGAGCTTCATCGAGCATGAGCCCTATGCGCCGCAGCTCGCCCGCGCCTGGGTCGATGGCTACGAGGCCGTCGCAGGCCCCTTCGATGACGGGGAGCTGGCGACGATGTCGGCCCTGTCGATGATCAGACGTCTGCAGATGCTCGGCTGGACGACGAACCATCGCGAGGACGCCCTTCCGCCGGGTCTTGCCGCACGGCAGGCCCCGGGTTCGGTCGAATGCGCACGACGATATCTGGCCGATCCGCTCTGGCTGCTGCACGGGCGGGACGGCGCCATCCAGGAATCCGGGACATCCGGTGACTGAGACCACGGGAACATCATCGCCATACGGATCTCGGCCCTTCGTCGGCCGGGAGGAGAAAGGACGGACATCATGACCTCGGCCGCGACGGAAGGGAACACGATAGGAAAGGGTCTGGGCAGCGTCACCTACGTGGAGACGGACTCGGACTACTTCGACAGGCGCCAGCTCAAACGGACCTCAGGGGTCTTCGGGCTGTGGGCCATAGGAATCGCCGCGGTCATCTCCGGCGACTTCTCGGGATGGAACGGCGGAATCGCCCAGGCCGGCTGGGGCGGCATGCTCATCGCGGCAATCGTCGTCTACGTCATGTACGTGCTCATGCTCAACTCAATCAGCGAGATGGCGGCCGCGATGCCTCACACGGGAGGGGCGTACTCCTTCGCGCGGGCCGCCATGGGACCCTGGGGAGGCTTCTTCACGGGTCTTGCCGAAACGATCGAATACGTCATGACGGCCGCCACCATCGTCTACTTCTCTTCGGCCTACGCCGACGCCATCCTCTCGGACCTGACCGGATATTCGCTGGATTCCCAGGGACTGCAATGGGTGTGGTGGATCGTGCTCTATGTGGTCTTCGTCGTGGTCAACTGGCTTGGCGCGGAGACGTCGTTCCGCTTCGCCGAGGTCGTCTCCATCGCGGCGCTCGCCATCGTCGCCATCTTCGGAATCGGTGCGGTCGTGGCGGGGAAGGCGGACTTCTCCGCTCTGCTGGACATCACCGCGCAGTCTGGTGGCAGCACCTTCCTCCCCTACGGCGGAGCGGCGGTGTTCTACGCCATGCCCTTCGCCATGTGGCTGTTCCTGGGCATCGAGCAGCTTCCTCTGGCGGCGGAGGAGGTCCGTGAGCCGGAGCGCAACATTCCTCGCGCCTCCCGTCTGTGCATCCTGACTCTGGGGATCTCCGCCGTCATCATCGTGCTGCTCAATCCGGCGGTCGTCGGGTCGAAGGCGCTGGCCGGTTCGGACGAGCCGCTGCTCGACGGCTATCGGGCCATTCTTCCGGGGAATCTCGCGGCTGTTCTTTCGGCGTTCGCCCTCATCGGTCTGCTGGCGTCCATCCAGGGAATCATGTTCGCCTATGGACGCAACCTGTATTCGCTGTCACGGGCCGGCTACTATCCCGCTTTCCTCAGTCTGACCGGTCGCCGCAAGACCCCCTACTGGGGGCTTATCGTCGGTGCCGTCATCGGATTCGCGGCGCTGTTCATCATCGCCTACGGAGGGTCGGGGGCAGGCTCCGTGGTCCTCAACATCGCCGTGTGGGGAGCGGTTCTCGCCTATCTGCTGCAGATGGTGTCCTTCGTCCTGCTCCGGCGGAACCTTCCCCACATCTCCCGCCCCTTCGTCAGCCGCTACGGGGTTCCGGGCGCCGTGATCGCGGGTCTGCTCGCCCTGGCGATCTTCATCGCCGTGCTGCTCAATCCGGACTATCGACTCGCCGTCTACGTCATGGTCGGCATCTACCTCGTCGCCACCGTGTTCTTCGCGCTGTACGGACGCAGGCATCTCGTCCTCTCTCCGGAGGAGGAGTTCGCAGCCTCGGGCGGGGAGGGCGAATACCGTACCGAGAAGTGACGGGAATCCCCTCCGAGGGATTGCGTGAAGGAGGAATCAGGAAGGAATCATGGCTACACGTTCGACGATCATGGACACCAACAGCTTCCGGCCGGAGATGGCCGCGAACCTGGACCCCGAGACCAGAAGACTCACTCAGGAGCGTGAGGTGCTGGGGCCGGCCTATCGGCTCTTCTATCGCGATCCCGTGCATCTGGTGCGAGGTCAGGGCTCGCATCTGTGGGACGCCGACGGCGTCGAATACCTCGACGTCTACAACAACGTCGCCTCCGTCGGTCATTGCCATCCCCGCGTCGTGGAGGCGATGACCCGGCAGGCCTCGCTGCTCAACACGCATACGCGGTATCTGCATGAGAACATCCTTCATTACGCGGAGGATATCCTCACGACGATGCCCGATGAGATCGACCGGATCATGTTCCAGTGCACGGGCTCGGAGGCCAACGACCTCGCCGTGCGTGTCGCCCAGGCCTACACCGGCGGCGAGGGCGTCATCGTGACCCACGAGGCCTATCACGGCAACTCGGCGCTGACGTCGAAGCTGTCGCCCGCCCTCGGCACCGCGCAGACGCTCGGTCTGACGATGAGGATGATTCCGACGCCCGACACCTACCGGGTCGTCGTCGATGGGAAGCCCGCCTCGGAGTGCACCGCGGAGGAGTTCGGCGCCTGGATGGCGGGGGAGGTGCGCAAGGCGGTCGCGGACATGGAGCGTCATGGCATCAGGTTCGCGGCCTTCCTGGCCGACTCCATCTTCTCCTCGGACGGCGTGTATCCCGACCCCGTCGGATACCTCAGGCCCGTCATCGCCGCCGTCCACGAGCTCGGCGGCGTGTGGATCGCGGATGAGGTCCAGCCCGGTTTCACCAGGACCGGCGACGCCTTCTGGGGCTTCGAAAGGCAGGGTATCGTGCCCGACCTCGTCACCTCCGGCAAGCCCATGGCGAACGGTCTTCCCACGTCCCTGATGGCCGCGCGTCACGAGGTCCTCGAACCCTTCGCGGGTTCGATCCCCTATTTCAACACCTTCGGGGGAAACCCGGTATGCATGGCGGCCGCGCAGGCCGTCCTTGACGTCATGCGCGACGAGGACACCATGGGCAACGCGAAGCGGGTGGGGAGGGTCTTCAAGGATGCCGTCACGGGCCTCAAGCCGGACCACCCCTGCATCGGCGACGTCCGCGGGGCGGGTCTGTACATCGGCTGCGAGATCGTCAGGCCCGGGACCGACCAACCCGACCAGGGTGCGGCGCTCGACATCCTCGAGACGCTCCGGGACAATCACGTCCTCACGTCGGTGTGCGGCCGCTACGGCAACATCCTCAAGCTCCGTCCGCCGCTGGTCTTCAGCGAGGATGACGTCGACTGGTTCATGCGGGCGTTCGGAAAGACTCTCGAAACCC
>CALEGL010000156.1 GCA_937876495.1 uncultured Bifidobacterium sp. | reverse complement strand
CGGAAGCGGGGTGGTACCGCGGTGGCGGGCGTTCTCGGACGCGCGCCGTCGTCCTCGCGGGGATGGAGCACATACCTGCCAGCGAGGAGAGCAATGGTGAGCGAGTCCACCGATTCCGCATCCGTCTCACGGAGCGAGACGCAGACAAGCCCGACGGCCGCGGAGGGTTCCGGAGCCGTCTATCCGAAGGCCGCCGTGGGGGGCGTCTCGGAGCACGTGACGCCGAACCCCGGCTTCCCGAAGCTCGAGGAGTCGGTCCTCGACTACTGGGACCGCGACGACACCTTCCGCAAATCCGTCGACCGCCGCCCCTCCGGCGACCACAGCCAGAACGAGTTCGTGTTCTTCGACGGCCCGCCCTTCGCCAACGGCCTGCCGCACTACGGGCATCTGCTCACCGGCTACGCCAAGGACGTCATCCCGCGCTACCAGACGATGAAGGGTCACAAGGTCAACCGCGTCTTCGGATGGGACACCCACGGTCTGCCCGCCGAGCTCGAGGCCCAGAAGGAGCTGGGCATCGAGTCCGTCGACCAGATCAAGGAGATGGGCATCGAGAAGTTCAACGACGCCTGCCGCGCCTCGGTGCTCAAGTACACGCACGAGTGGCGTGACTACGTGCACCGCCAGGGCCGCTGGGTGGACTTCGAGCACGGCTACAAGACGCTGGACATCCCCTACATGGAGTCCGTCATGTGGGCGTTCAAGCAGCTGTACGAGAAGGGCCTGGCGTACAAGGGCTACCGCGTGCTGCCGTACTGCCCGAACGACCGCACCCCGCTGAGCGCGCACGAGCTGCGCATGGACGCCGACGTGTACCAGGACCGTCAGGACACCACGGTGTCCGTGGCGGTGAAGCTGCGCGACGAGGAGGACGCCTACGCGGTGTTCTGGACGACCACGCCGTGGACCGTCCCGACGAACTTCGCCATCGTCGTCGGCGCCGACATCGACTACGTCGAGGTCCGTCCCACGCAGGGCAGGTTCGCGGGGAGGAAGTTCTACCTCGGCAAGCCGCTGCTCGACCACTACGCCAAGGAGCTCGGCGAGGACTACGAGGTGGTCCGCGAGCTCAAGGGAAGCGACATGGAGGGATGGCGCTACTGGCCGGTGTTCCCGTACTTCGCCGGCGAGAAGGCGGAGGCCGAGGGCGGCACGCCCGGACCGAACGCCTACCGGATCTACACCGCCGACTACGTCGACACCGTCGAGGGAACCGGGCTTGTGCACCAGGCCCCCTACGGCGAGGACGATATGGCCACGCTCAACGCCAAGGGCATCCGCTCGGTGGACGTGCTCGACGAGAAATGCGTGTTCACGTCGCTGTGCCCCGACTACGAGGGGCTGTTCGTGTTCGACGCGAACCTGCCGATCCTGCGCAACCTGCGCGCCGGCGACGGTCCGCTCGCCCGCATCCCCGCGGAGAGGCGCGCCATCCTCTTCCAGGAGAAGAGCTACGTGCATTCGTACCCGCACTGCTGGCGCTGCGGCACCGCGCTCATCTACAAGCCGGTGTCCAGCTGGTTCGTGTCGGTGACGACGATCAAGAAGCGCCTTCTGGAGAACAACCAGCTCATCAACTGGATCCCCTCCAACGTCAAGGACGGCCAGTTCGGCAAGTGGCTGGAGAACGCCCGCGACTGGTCGATCTCCCGCAACCGCTTCTGGGGCTCGCCGATCCCCGTGTGGGTGTCGGACGACCCGAAGCACCCGCGCGTCGACGTGTACGGCTCGCTGGAGGAGCTCAAGCGCGACTTCGGCGACTATCCGCGCGACGACAAGGGCGAGGTCAACATGCACCGGCCGTTCATCGACCGGCTCGTGCGCCCGAACCCGGACGACCCGACCGGCAAGTCGCATATGCATCGCATCACCGACGTGCTCGACTGCTGGTTCGAGTCCGGCTCGATGCCCTTCGCGCAGTTCCACTACCCCTTTGAGAACAAGGAGTACTTCGAGCAGCACTTCCCCTGCGACTACATCGTCGAGTACATAGGGCAGACGCGCGGCTGGTTCTACACGCTGCACATCATGGCCACGGCGCTGTTCGACAAGCCCGCCTTCCGCAACGTCATCTGCCACGGCATCGTGCTCGGCAGCGACGGCCAGAAGATGAGCAAGCATCTGCGCAACTACCCGGACGTCAACGGGGTGTTCGACAGGTTCGGCTCCGACGCCATGCGCTGGTTCCTCATGAGCTCGCCGATCCTGCGCGGAGGCAACCTCATCGTCACGGCGGACGGCATCCGCGACACCGTGCGCCAGGTCATGCTGCCGGTGTGGAGCTCCTATTACTTCTTCACCCTGTACGCCAACGCGGCGAAC
>CALEGL010000155.1 GCA_937876495.1 uncultured Bifidobacterium sp. | reverse complement strand
TGCCAGAGGACATCGTGACGGCCTGGTCGCGACGTCCTCTGAGGTACGGATCCCTGCCCTAGCGGGATGATGCCCCATCTTGCATCGTCCGTCGTGAGCGTCCGGGATGGACGATGGCTCCTGGCATCAGCCGGTGAGCAGACCGGCGTCGAGGACCAGTCCGCTTCCCGTGAGATAGCGTCCGGACTCTCCGGCCAGATACTTCACGGCCTCTGCGATGTCCTGCGGTTCGATCCACGGGGTCTTCAGCAGATTTCCCGCGGATGCCTCGGCGACTTCCTCAGGAGTCTTCCCTTCGAGTGCGGCGAGTCCGTCGTTCATGGGGGTGTTGACGGCGGTGGGGTGGATGGTGACGACCCGAATCCCGTAGGGCGCCAGTTCGATCGCCTGCGACTTCGCGAGACCTACGAGTCCGAACTTCGACGCCGAATAGTGGGCGAGACGGGCGAAGCCCCGGATTCCTGCCACCGAGGAGTTATAGATGATGACGCCGGAACGCTGTTCGATGAGATGGGGGATGATGTACTTTGTCGTCAGCCACCCGCCGCGCAGGTTAATGTCGAGCGCGGCGTCCCACTCCTCCTCGGAGAGCTCCCATGACCTGCCGTAGGCGCAGATGCCGGCGTTGCTGAACACGATGTCAATATGGCCGAATCGGTCGATCGCCTCGTCCACGGCGGCGCTGACATCCCCGGAGTTCCGCACGTCGCCTGCGTGGATGGATGCATGGCCTCCGGCCTTCTCGACGTCCTGCGCCAAGCGGTCGAGGTCATCATGGGTCGACCGGTTGTAGGACGGGTAGGGAATGGGGGACCCGAGGTCGAATCCGACGACGTTGGCCCCCTCACTGGCGAAGGCGAGGGCCACGGCGCGTCCCTGGCCTCGTGACGCCCCGGTGATGAAGATCGTCCTTCCCGCGAACTGCGAGACGGTGTGCTGCGAATCTATGGGCATGGTCTCTGACCCTTTCCGATGAGTGCGTCGTGGATCCTCATCTCCCGAATGCACGCGACGTGGAGGCGATGGGACCCGCAACGCCGAATCCTGTTCATGCGGACGTGGATGTCCGCTGTTCCGGTGCGTCTATCGGCGAGAGGCGAGGGGGAGGGGATCGTCGACGAGGCGATCGACCGCGCAGGCCCCCTTCTCGCTGGCGTAGATGTGGAGCAGGGCCACGATGATTCCCGCGGCGCCATCGTAGTATCCCAGCCCGCGGGTCACTCGGCTCGGCCATAGGCGGAAGAAGGAGACGGGCCAGTCCACAGCGTTCCCATCGAGGTCCTCGGCCGATCCTAGGAGGACGGTCGCAGTACGCTCCGCGAGGTCCTTCCAGCGTCGGTCGCCGAACTTCTCATACAGTCCGACGAAGTACTGCACCAGGCTGGCGTGACCGCAGCAGTAGTACAAGCTCCACAGCCCCGCGGACTGCTTCTCCGGTGCATCTAGGGACTCCAAGCCGTCGATGTTGGACGAGTTGCTGGCCATCTACTCAT
>CALEGL010000154.1 GCA_937876495.1 uncultured Bifidobacterium sp. | reverse complement strand
GACCACGGTGGTCCCCGTCACCCTGTTGGCCCTGCTCGTGGCCATCGCGGCAAACAGGGCCCCGGCCACCGACCGCGGGCGCAAGGCCGTCGCCCCGTTCGGCGACCTGGCGAACGCGGGGAACGTGGTGTTCTCCAAGGCCACGCAGATTGTCGTCGGATTCACCCCGTACGCGACTCTGGCCCTCATCGCCGCGGCCGTGAGCAACAGCGACGTCGCCGCTCTGCTGCCGCTGCTCGCCGTCCTCGGCGTCGCCTACATCGCTCTGGCCATCCAGCTGTTCGTCGTCCAGCCGCTCATCCTCGCCGCGGCGGCACACGTCAACCCGCTGTACTTCTTCAAGGCGTACGGACCGGCCGGCGTCGTCGCGTTCACTTCCGAAAGCAGCATCGGCACCATCCCCGTGACCGTCCGCCAGCTGCGCAGCAGCGGCGTCCCCGAGGACATCGCCTCCTTCGCCGCGACCCTCGGCGCGAATCTCGGCATGCCCGGATGCGCCGGCGTCTGGCCGGTGCTTCTCGCCGTCTTCGCCATCAACTCGCAGGGCCTGGACTACAGCATCGGTCAGTATGTGCTGCTCGTCGTGCTCGCGCTGCTCGTCTCCATCGGAACCGTGGGAGTCCCCGGAACCGCCACCGTGACGGCGACGGCGCTTTTCGCCTCCGCGGGTCTGCCCGTCGCCTTCATCGCCGTCGCCCAGCCGATTTCGCAGATCGTCGACATGGGACGCACGGCCGTCAACGTGGCCGGTGCAGCCAACACCGCCTATATCGTCGCGGCGACCGAGAAGCGTCTCGATGACGACCTGTATTACGGGCGCAAGACCTGGGACGACTCGGAGGAGGATGCCCAGGCCGTGTCCGCCGAGGCGTCGCCGGTCGACGCTTTCGCGGCAGATGCGCCGTCCGAGGTCTCCGCCTCCGCGTCGGCCGCTCCGCGCGCAGTCCCCCTGACGCTGTCCCTTCACACCGCCGGCGAGGCGCTTGAGGGGACCGGCGGCGAGGCCTGCGGCATCGACGCGCATCGTTCCTCCGATGCGGTAAACCCCGCGGCGGAGAAGTAGGGAAACGGCTCCCCGTGCGGGTGTGACTCAGATCCCTCCGATTCCGTCGTCTGCTGATTCGTCGCAGACGACGGAATCGGAGGGAGTCGTTGAGTCCTTTCTCAGCGTGTGGCCTTCATCCGCCCCATGACCTTCCGTCGCCGTCCCCGCGCCTTCCGCCCGACAATGACGTGAGCGGCACCCCGCCGACGATGACCATGCCTTCGACGACTTCGGACGCCGTGATCGGACTGCCCATGACCAGGGATCCCAGGGCGGTGGCCAGGGTGAGCATGGGAGAGGCGTTGGCGTGCGCCGCCCCGGAACGTGACGTCAGTGCGGCCGTCCCTCCTCCTGGTCGGCCGTCTGGTCCGACGCCTGCGAACGGTCATCGGGCAGGCACGACCACACGTAGACCGCGTTCACCGGATAGTCCTCGGGCCGTCGCCCCTCGCTCAGCCTCTCATACCTGCTCCACACCTCGCGGATCTCGTCGCGCACCCTGAAGGCCTCCTCATGCGTGAGGATCAGCGTCCCCATCGAGAGCAGCGTGAATTCATCATCGGTGAAATCACCCTGTCGTCTCCGCTCCGTGCGTCGCTGCAGCATAAGGCCGATGCGGCGACGAAGAGGCGCCAGCATCGCATCCATGAGCCGCATGCGCACCCGCGGGCGTGGCTCCGCGCTCACCGTGACCCGGTAGTGCCGCGCGCTTGGCGCCCAGAGCGCCTCGCGGCCATCCCTGGCGGAGGAGCGGCGGCGTACGATTCCCACCTTCTCCAGTTCGCGCAGGTGGTAGCTCATCAGACTCGTGGAGATGCCCACGCTGCGGGCGAGTTCCGTTGCGGTCCTCGGCTCCTGCAGCTGGAAGAGCTCCTCGAGCACCTCGTACCGTACCGGCTGGGAGATGATCCGGACCATCCGTGCATCGTCGATCTCGAAGAGGTCGGGGACCTGCTGCCGGTCGTCGTTCATCGTCTGGTCTCCTTCCGATTCCCTCGGGCGCCGGATACCCGGACACGTCCGGAATATGGTCCTCGATGCGGTATTTCATGAGAAATCTACCGCCAATCCGCGCCAAGTGTTTCCCTATGGTTACACGAATGAAATCCTTGAGATCGTCCCTTTCATGGAATCAAGCCGATTCGGGCGAAAGAGGGGTGACGGATTTTCAGCGGATCTTCTCGACTTCATAGTTTCCCGCTCCCGCCGTCGCGGAGGCGTTTTCGTCTTTCGTTGGAATTCCGCCATTCTGCCAATGCAGATGCGAGGCGATTGCCTTGGCGTGGACCGAATGAGGGCGTCCTCGGGAATCGTGCCATCCATATAATTCCAACCGACCGCGACGGGAGCCCATCCCATACCAGACGGACGCGCCGTCCCGGACACGGACACGGGTGACGTCACCGGGCTAAGGAGGCTGCCGATTTGATCCGATACATCCTCAGGCGCTGCGCGAACTACGTGGTCATGCTCTTCATCGCGACGTCGCTGACCTACTTCCTGGCCAGCGCCTTCATGGACCCGCGTTCCAACTACATGTCCCGCCATCCCCACCCTCCGAT
>CALEGL010000153.1 GCA_937876495.1 uncultured Bifidobacterium sp. | reverse complement strand
CGCGCGACCCGGTCAAGGAGGACCCGTGGGCCGCCGAGGCCGCCCTAGACTCGGCAGCTGACACGGGGGCTGTGCCGTTCGCGGCATGGCTGAGATGGGACCGGACGGTCCCGACCGATTGAACGTGAATCCGGACAATGCCGGCGCACGGACGTCGTCTTCCCGTGCCTGACCGCGCACCACGCGTGCGCCCGACGAAAGGCACATCATGACATCATCATCATCCCCATCATCCGATCCGGTGGCGCCCTCGCGACCGAGTCTGAACTGGCGGGTCGTCGACATCGCCGTGGCCTCGGTCATCGGCGTCGCCAGCGCCCTCATCTACTGGGGCGTGGCCATAGTCACCTACGCGCCATGGGAGACCCTCGACGCACTCGTCCCGGGACTGCCCGGCCTGTTCAACGGCCTGTGGCTGTTCGCCGGCCCCCTGGCGGCCGTCATCGTGCGCAAGCCCGGCGCGGCGCTGTACGCGGAGGTCGTCGCCGGCGTCCTTGAGGCGCTGATGGGCAACATGTGGGGAGGCGTCGAGACCTTCCTCATCGCCCTCGTGCAGGGTCTGCTCGCCGAGGCCGTCTTCGCGGCCTTCGCCTACCGCCGCTGGACGCTTCCCGTCGTCACCCTGTCGGGGGCGCTGTCGGGCGTCGGCTGCTGGGGCTACTCCTTCTTCACGCATCTGCAGGGCATCAGCGCCACCGGCAGCTACGGCGTCGTCTACTTCATCACCACCACCCTGTCGGGCGCGGTGATCGCCGGCGTGCTCATGTGGTACCTGTATCTGGCCATCGCCAGGACCGGGGCCCTGGACTCCTTCGCCTCCGGCCGCGCCGTGCGCGGAGGGCAGGCCTGACGACGGCCGCGTCGTCGTCGGCGTCCGCCATGTATCCGCAGGACGTGGCCGCAACGACGCCGGCCGGGAACGAACCCCCGGCCGGCGTCGCCGGCCTTCCTCTGGACTTCGAGCACTGGGGGTTCCGGCATCCCTCCCGGCGAAGCTTCGCCGTCAGAGGCCTGGATCTGCATGTCGAGGCGGGACAGAGGGTGCTGCTGCTGGGCGCCTCGGGCATCGGCAAGTCCACGATCCTCGCGGGGGCTGCCGGCATCCTTGGAACGGATGCGGGGACGGACGGATCCGAGGACGTCGACGGCGGCGTCACCGAGGGCCGGATCCTCGTGGAAGGCGTGCCCACGGCGAAGGCCCGCGGCCGCGTGGGGCTCGTGCTGCAGGACCCCGACGCGCAGACGATCCTCCAGAGGCTGGGCGACAACGTCGCCTTCGGACCCGAGAACATGGACGTGCCCCGCGAACGCATCTGGGAGCGGGTCGGGGAGTGCCTCAAGGCCGTGGGGCTTGACGGCGTCGAGCTGCACAGGTCCGTGACGCATCTGAGCGGCGGGCAGCTGCAGCGGCTCGCCCTGGCCGGGGTGCTGGCCATGCGGCCGGGCGTGCTGCTACTCGACGAGCCGACGGCGAATCTCGACCCCGACGGCGTCGAGCAGGTGGTGGACGCCGTCGGCGACGTGCTGCGCTCGACGGGGGCGACGATGGTGCTCGTCGAGCATCGGGCCGAGCCCTGGGTGGACCTCATCGACCGCGTCGTCGTCCTCGGACCCGGAACGGCCGCGGGGAGGACATCGGGGGCGACGGGACCGACGGCACGGCCGGACGGGGGCCCACGCGACCTCTCCGACGCCCCCGGGACCGTCGTGGTGGCGGATGGCACTCCCGACGAGGTGTTCCGCGACGAGTCGCTGGACCTCGCCGGTCTGGGCGTATGGGTGCCCGACCGTTACCGCCGTCCCCGGGACGTCATCACGCGCATCCATACGGATGACGAGCCGTCGTATCCGCCCGACGAGGGGACGGGGACGACGGTGCTGCGCGCCGAGGACCTGTCCATCGGCCGCGGCGGCCACGCCATCGCCGGGCATATCGACCTATCGTTCTCCACAGGTCAGATCACCGCGCTTGTCGGCGCCAACGGGGCAGGGAAGTCCACCCTGTCCCTCACCCTGGCCGGTCTGCTGGCTCCCGTCGCCGGTGCGGTGAGGGCCGTCGGACCTCTCGCCGAGGGGCTGGACGATTCGGAGCCCCTGTCGTGGAGCTCCACTCAGCTGGCCTCGCGCATCTCCTACGTGTTCCAGAACCCCGAGCATCAGTTCGCTCGTGGTTCGGTGCTCGAGGAGGTCATGCTCGGCCCCGTGCGCACGGGCACGCCCGAGGACCAGGCGCGGGAGAAGGCCATCGGCCTGCTGCGGCGCTTCGGGCTGGAACGCTACGCCTCCGCCAACCCCTACACTCTTTCCGGCGGGGAGAAGCGACGGCTCACGGTGGCCGCGGCGATCGCGGCCGCCCCCACGGTTCTGATCCTCGACGAGCCCACCTTCGGACAGGACCGACGCACCTGGATGCAGATCGTCCGGCTCATCCACGGCCTGCGCGGGGACGGGGTGAGCATCATCGTCGTCACGCATGACCGCGACCTCGTCACGGCGCTGGGCGCGCGGGTCGTCGAGCTCGTTCCCGAGGGTTCTGCCGGGGAGTGGGGATGTGGCGCCTCCGGCGCGGCCGAGGCCGTCGAAAGACCCGACGTCCGGGACGCGGTCGCGGAGGACACGGCGGCGGGCGATTCAGCCGATCCGCCCGGAGCGTCCGCGGCGGAACGGACCGCCTCCGCGGGAGACGGGGAGGGGGCCCCGTCCGAGGACGGCGGACATGGCGCCGGGGCCGCGTCCCGTGAGGATTCGCGCATAGCCGTCACCCGCGTCGAGGGACGGCATGAGGATCCCCGGCCGTCGAGCCGTTCACGCTTCCTCGCCTCCCTTAATCCCAGCTACCGTCTCATCGGAGCGTTCCTGTCCACTCTGCCGCTGCTGTTCAGCCTCGACGTCGTGTCGGCCTCCGTGGCGCTGGGCCTGGAGGTCGTGGCGCTGGCGGCAATGGGATTCACCCCGTGGCGCGTCGTCCGGTCCTGCTGGCCCGTCATCATCGGGGCCCCCGGATCGGCGCTGGCCGTGCTCCTGTATGGCAAGATCGGGGGCGACGTGTGGTGGCGCTGGGGGATGATCGTCATCAGCGACAGGTCGGCCGACCTGGCCGTCGCCACGGGGGTGAGGATCCTCGCCGTGGGCATCCCCGCCATCATCACCGTGCTGGGCATCGACGCCACCGACCTGGCGGACTCCTTCAGCCAGGTGCTTCATCTGCCCGACCGCTTCGTGTACGGCGGGCTCGCCGGGATGAGGCTGTTCTCCGTGCTGCGCGACGACTGGGCGGCGCTGACGGCCTCCCGGCGCAGTCGCGGGCTGGGGGACGACAACGCGGTGCGAGCCTTCCTTCCCCAGGCCTTCGCCCTTCTCGTCCTGTCCATCCGTCGTTCCACCTCGCTGGCCACGGCGATGGCGGCGCGGGGTTTCGGGGGGACGGGTCCGCCCCGCCCTGCCCGGGTCAGCCCGGTGAGGACGCGCGCCCGACTGTTCCTCTCCGGCTGTCCGGCCGTCCCCGTCATCGCCCTCTTCGTCGCGGCCGCCCCGGGCCGCGTCGTCCTCCTCGTGTGCTGGCGGGGTCCAGGGCGGACGCTGTGCCGAGGGGTGCG
>CALEGL010000152.1 GCA_937876495.1 uncultured Bifidobacterium sp. | reverse complement strand
AGTGCTACGACGTAGTCTACACGCCTCTATTCGCCGGCAGCGTCAGTTGTGTATAAGGGACCGCCCTCCCCAATCTCCTGGAGGGCAAGGTTGCGGGCTCCCACGGTGATGCGTTCTATCTGCGACGAGGAGGTGGATTCGGTTCTGAGAAGAACGGCGGACATCGGCCCCAAGGCATGGCTTGACGCCCCGAGACGAATCTGGGCATAGGAATCGAATTCCCCCAGCCGTTTCGCGGATTCCTCGAGATTCGACGCCATGGCTCCGGGAACCGTGAATTTCCTATCGGCGAGCCTTGTCGGAACAGCGGAGAAATACTCCCCTGTCTCACGCGCCCGACGGGTTCTGGAGATGAAGGATTCGGATGACGGCTTCCAGTAGTGGCGTTCCCTTCCGAGCGGAGACACGGTGATGCCGGACGGAATAGTGCTATCTGTCATCTGGCGCCTCCGTTAGTTACAGATATTGTGATTTGTGATTATTAATAACTAAAAGTTTTTCTGTTGCTTTATAGTGTATCACTATGTCCGTCTACAGAGAACAACCCCGCCAATGCGGGGAATGCGACTAAATCAAAGTCTTTCTCGGATCATCCCCGCCGGAAACCTCATGCGGGGCGGAAGACCGACGACCGGATCCCCGCCGACATGTGACGCGATCCGGCGCGAAAGCCGCGCACCCAGTATAGGCGGCGAACGAGGAGACCACTCCCCCGTGTCAGTTGTTCACTCCATCGCCGTCGTCGGCTTCGTAGTCGTCGCCATTGGCCATGAACTCACGGCTGACGACGCGGTAGCGGTTCCTGGCGTCGTCGACGGCCGCCTGGAGCATCTTCCTGACCTTGTATCCGTCGAGGACGTTTGAGAGGACGATGACCCCGTTCGACGAGGGGTCGTTCGCGTTGATGACGATGGTGGACAGTCCGAAGATCCTCTGGAGAAGACTGCGCTTGATGGTGATGTCGATGACCCGGTAGAGCTTCGTCGTGTTGAAGCTCTGGGACAGGATTCCACGCTCCACGGCGATCTCCTCGGTGGAGAGACCGCCCCGAGCCTCACCGCCTCACTCGGCCTTCCGCACGGTCACCCCGACCTCGGTGGCCGCAGGATCCGCCGTCACCTCGACCGACGTCGCCAGCGTCTCATGCGCGATGAGGTCGCGGAACTCCTCGACCTTCGGAGCATCGGCCGCGGGCACCGCCAGGGCGAGCGCGATGCGGTCGGAGATGTCGAGTCCGGCCTCCTTGCGGGCGTCCTGGACGAGGCGGATGGTGTCGCGGGCGTAGCCCTCGGCGACCAGGTCGTCGTCGAGCGCGGTGTCGAGGATGACGAACCCTCCGGACGGCAGCGCCGCGGACACCGAGTTCGCGGCCTCGTCGGCGTCCTGCTCCTCGACGCGGTTGATGAGCTCGTACTCGCCGTCCTTCAGGGCCACGTCGCCGTTCGGGGTCTCGACGACGGGGAACCTCGTCCCGTTCTCCCCCGTCTCCACCTTCCAGGCGCCGGACTTCGACGCCCTGATCGCGAACTGCACCGCACGTCCGAGCCGCGGGCCGGCCGCACGGGCGTTGACGCGCAGTTCGTGGACGATGCGCAGGCCGTGGGCCGGAGCGTCCTGAAGCGTCGAGTAGTCGACGGACTTCACGTCGAGTTCGCCCTTGAGAACGTCCTCGTAGGCGGCGACGGAATCCGGGTCCTCCACGACGACGGTGAGCTTCGGCAGCGGCTGGCGCACGCGGATCTGCTCCGACTTGCGCAGGGACAGCGCGCCGGAGACGACCTCGCGCACCTGGTCCACGGCGGCGACGAGCGCGTCGTCGGCCACCAGCACGCGGCCGAGCTCCGTGTCCTCGCCCGTCCTCTCGTCGCGCACGAACGGCCAGTCGGCCAGATGCACCGACTCGCCACCCGTCAGGCCGCGCCACACCGTCTCCGCCTCCATCGGCGCCAGCGGAGCCAGGACGCGCATGAACACCTCGAGAGCCGTGTACAGCGTGGTGAAGGCGTTCGCATCCTCGTTCCAGAAGCGGTCGCGGCTTCCGCGGATGTACCAGTTCGTCAGCACGTCGATGAAGTCGCCGGCCGCGGCGCACGCGTCGGAGATGGCGAAGGCGTCGAGCGCCTTCTCGACCCTCTCCACCAGCAGCCTGGTGCGCGCCAGCAGATAGCGATCCATGCGGGACAGACCCGCCACCTCGTCGGGACGAAGCCGCCGGGCGTCGAAGCCTCTCCCCTTGTTCGCCGCGTTGGCGTACAGGGTGAAGAAGTAATAGGAGCTCCACACCGGCAGC
>CALEGL010000151.1 GCA_937876495.1 uncultured Bifidobacterium sp. | reverse complement strand
GTGGGGTTGAGATCCGTGTGCATGGTGACCACGTCGGACCGGGACAGCAGCTCGTCCTTGGGGATGAAGTCGAGGACACCGTCCAGGTCATTCCGCTCCCGTACGTCGTATCCCAGCACCTGGGCGCCGAGCGCGTGGAAGATGCGCGCCACCGTCGACCCTATGCGTCCCACGCCGATGACTCCTATCGTCAGTTCTCCGATCTCACGGGACATCAGGCCGTGCACGGAGAAGTCGTGACGGGTCGCACGATCGTCGAACTGCGGGATATGCCGGATGAGCCTCATGATGTGGGCCAGAGTGAGTTCGGCAACCGCGCTGGGGGAATAGGAGGGGACGTTCGTGACGTGGATTCCCGCGGCATGCGCGGCATGCAGGTCGATGGTGTCGTATCCGGCGGAGCGGATGGCGATCTGACGGATGCCGTATCCGGCGAGTCGCGTGAAGAAGTCGGGGTCGGTGCTGGGGGCGCTGCGCTGCTTGTAGGAGACTCCGTCGAATCCGCGGACAGTGTCCAGAGTGTCATCATGGAATTCGAAGGGGAAGCATTCGACGTGCACGCCGTGCTCCTCGGCCCATTGGCGGGCGAAGGGAATCTCCTCGTCGATGGCGTGATAGAAGGCAATTGAGGTCATTGTCCTGCTCCTGTTCTGCTCGGCGTATACGGAATTCCCACATCTCCCTGACCTCGCAGGTCCTTCGCGACGACAGGAGTCATTCTGCGCACGGCCTCGTGAAGGGTGTCGATCCCTGCCGCGTAGCTGAAGCGGACGTCGCGGGAGGGGCCGTCGACGAAGGCTTCGCCGGGAATCGCGGCGACCCGGGCCTCCCGGGCGAGATGCCGGGCGTAGTCCAGTCCGCTGCCGGGGAAGCCGTCGGGTACGGCGACGTAGAGATAGAAGGCGCCGGTAGGTCTGGCCGTCCTCAGACCGAGGTCGGTGAACGCGCCGAGAAGGTAGTCCCTGCGCTCGCGGTACTGGCGGACCATGTCGTCGATGGCCGCATCGCCCTGCTCGTAGGCCGTCTGCGCGGCGTCCATGACGAAGGTCGCCGCCGTGGCGACGTGGGTCTGGTGGACCTTGGCCAGCTGCGAGGACAGCTCATGTGGGGCGGCGAAGTACCCGATCCTCCACCCGGTCATCGCGAAGCTTTTCGAGGCGCTGTCCACCAGGACGGTCCGGTCGGGGGCGAAGCGCGCGATGGAGGGCGCCGGCCGCGTCTCATAGCTGATCTCGGCGTAGACCTCGTCGCTGACGACGATGACGTCGTGGGATTCGATGACCTCTGCGAGCTCCTTCAGACGTTTTTCGTTCAGGGTCACGCCCGTGGGGTTCGAGGGGGAATTGAGGACGAGAACCGTGTCGTGTCCTGCGGCTTCTCCCAATGCGTGGTCGAGGTCCTCGGCAGTCAACGCGAAGCCGGTTCCCGTGGTGTCGATGGGCCGGGGGCTCGCCCCCATGATGTCCGCCATCGAGCGGTACAGACCGAACCCCGGCGTGGCGTACAGCAGAATGGCTCCCGGATGAAGCAGGGCGGTCAGAACGCTGCTGATCGCCTCGCTGGCTCCTTCCGTGACGACGATGTCCTCGCGCGGATAGGACAGGCCGCGTCGTCGTGACAGGTAGGAGCTGATCGCCTCGCGCAGACCTTCCGTCCCGGCGTTGGGCGCGTAGTGTGTGCGGTTCCTGCGCAGACTGTCGCCGGCGCTGCGCTTGATGAACTCAGGGGTGTCGAAATCCGGTTCGCCCAGCGTGAGCTTGAGAATCCCGGGGATCGGGGAGACCTCACGGTCGAATCTGCGGATCAGTGACGTGGTGAGCGATCTCACGTGCGGATTCACCGCGGACACGGGGTCGAATCCCGTGATGCCGACATCGTCCGAAGCCATGCCTTCTTCTCTTCCTCTTCCGTTCCTCATTCGCTGATGTCATGTATCCATGCTTCGTCGTCGTGAGCGGGGAGAATCCCGCCCATAGGCGAAGTCCGACGCGTCATGTGCCGATGCGCGGCGGAGCGTCGATCCCCAGACGCCGGGAGATCGTCCCGATCTGCGTCCAGGTGGCGTCGTCGATTCGTACCGTCCCGTCGACCAGGGCCTGATGTGCTCTTTCCTTGTCGCCCGGGACGATGACGGACTCGCCATCCGCCGACGGAAGGTCGCGCAGCCGGCCGCAAAGCGCGGCGAGCCTGTCGCGCAACGCGTTTTCCCGGCCGAAGGCCCCGAGGCTGACGGCGGCGCAGCCTCGGCGGCTGAGGCGCGCACCGGGAACAGCCGAGGCCAGTCCGCCCG
>CALEGL010000150.1 GCA_937876495.1 uncultured Bifidobacterium sp. | reverse complement strand
TGCTGACGGGGCGCAGGACATCGAGGATGCCGTGGACCTGCGCGGTGGATTCGCCCTTGAGGGTGATGGTCAGGTCGCCGTTCCTGTCAGTGACGAAGGTCTGGCCGCCGTTGGTGCCGTCAAGACCCAGGGCCTCGACGTAGGCCTGGTTGGCGTGCTCCTTGCCCATGCTGATCGTGACGGTCCCCTTGCTGTTCGGATTGTCGCCGATGACGACGGCGAGTCCCGAGGCGCGGTCCGTGCCGGAACGCACGCTGGCGATGAGGTCGGATCCCTCGTCGGCCGTCGAATCGGAGAGGTTCTGCACGCTCTGGGTGCCCGTCGCGTACTTCGTCCTCAGTCCAAGGATCTTCGTGATGCCCTCGTAGTACGGGGTCTCCGTGGACATGTAGGCGGCGTCGGTGCGGTAGAGGTCGCCGTAGTAGATGGTGGGCACCGTCCCCCTGTTGGTGAGCAGGTAGGCGTACGAGGCCACCACGTTGTACGGGGCGTAGTTCTTGCCGTTCGAGGAGGACGTCTTGTCGGCCGAGTTCATCTCGCGCCAGTACTCGTCGAGGGCGGTCTGCTCCATCTCCTTGCGTCCCGTGGATGCGGTCGCATCGTTATCGTAGGCGGTGGCGAAGGACTTCGCCGCGGCCGCGGAGTCGTACTTCGTGTAGGAGGTGATCCCCAAGGAGTCCAGCATCATCTGGTTGATGATGTCCTTCTCCTGGTCGTGGTTCTGCACGAAGGACCAGTTGGACGTTCCGGAGACGTCGGAGCCCGAGCGGTTGACGAGGGAGTTCGTCTCCAGGGACGACAGGGACTGCCTCGACGAGACGGAACCAAGGGTGTTACGCAGCGTATGGAACAGCGCAGAATCGTAGGAGAGCTGCGGGTTGCCGTTGGAGTTCTCCCACGAGCTCTGGTTCCCGCTGTAGGACTCGATGTAGTTCAGCGTGCTCGTGTATGTCTTCTTGTCGTTGTTCTTCTCCGCCTTGACGGCCTCGGCGATCTTCTTGAGGAGATCGGAGTCGACGTTGGACGCGGCATCGATGCGGAAGCCGTCGAAGCCGTAGTTCTCCATCAGCCACTGAACCCAGTGCTGCTGCTCCTCCTGGACCGTCGTGTTGCTGTTGTCGATGTCGTTGCCCACGAGGAATTCGTCGTTCTTGCCGAAGTTCGACGTCAGGCTGCGTGTCCCTCCGTCGCCGCTGAAGAGGAACTGGTCATCGACGTCGATGCCCGTGTTGTCATTGGCGTCGGATGGCTCCTCGCTGGTCGTGGCCCAGCCGGTGATGGTGGCGGGAATGGAGTCGGATGTGGACTTGTAGCTCTTGCTGCTTGCGCCGGACAACCAAGCGTTGAGGTCGCTGCCGTTGACCGTTCCGTCGGCCATCCGGTCGATGAACCACTGGGCGGTGACGGACCCGGAGGACGGGAGCGTTGCGATCAGGCTCTGGTAGACCTTGACGGTCCCCCCATGTGTGGCGTTCTCGATGGTGGACTCGGCGTTCTTGATCTGCTCCGTGACGTAGCTGCGGAAGGACGGGTCGTTAATCTCGAAGGGCACCCAGTACTTGTCACTGGTCGATGCATCCTTGGCGTCGTACCACCCCGTGGAGGCCAGGCTGTGGTCCGTGGAGGAGATGGTGTTGATCTTGCCCGCCGCGGCGGCCTGGGCGATGCCCAGCCAGCCGTTCGTCGGATCGACGGAGGAGTCGGTGGGCAGCACGTTGCGCGAGTCGTTCGCGCCGTAGTACTTGTACGAGCATTTGAGGATCGTCGACGCGCCTGTGCCCTGCAGCGAGGTGCCGTTGAAGTACTTCCTGATCCACGTGCCCAGCCCCTTGTATCCGCTGAGGACGCTCGCCGTGTCGTACTTCTCCTGTCCGGGCTCCGACCCCGCGCTGGCGGTGGTGTAGGCGGTGTAGCAGATGTTCTGCGACGTCGAGGCCTTGCCCGTCGTCCAGTTGTTGGTGAACAGGTTCCCCGAGTTGTCGGTGCGGGTCGCCTCGCCGTTCTCCTCGGTGTCAAGCCCCATCATCTGGTTGGGGACCAGGTCCTCCTCGACGCTCAGGCCGGCGTCATGAAGCGCGGAGATGGCCTGCTTCAGCTCCGTGGAGGTGCCGTACTTCGTCCCCACCGGGTTGAGCTCGCCGCTGGTGTGCCCGTAGGCGGTGGTGCCGCTCAGCCCCTTGGCGAACTCGCCCAGGTCGTACCGGTCGGCGACCGAATACCCCTCCATGTAGCGCGACATGCCGAAGGCCCGGTATGCCGGCGGCATCCAGATGTCCGTGATTCCGAGGCTTTTGAGCTTGCTCGCGTTCTTCGTGAGCATGGCGTAGGTGTCCTGGTCATAGGGCTGGTACAGGCTGAACCCCTGGAAGATGACATGGCCGTCATCCCCCGTGACGGACGTATATCCATCCGCCGAGTTCGCCGTCGCCGCGGTCCCTGCGAACGCCGTGGTCGCCGCCGGACCGGAGGACAGAAAACCAAGTCCCATGGCCGACGCGACGACGACGCCAAGGGCACGTGTCATCCCCCGACGTATCCCGATGCTGTTCATGAATCCCCCAGCTTCCCCTCATGTCGTTGCCTGACTCAGGGTGTACAGACCTACAAATCATAGGCACCGAATCCCGAGGGGGGCTTTCCGGCGTTTCAATCGCGTCGGGAGGGCTCAGCCTTCACGAGGGGGTTCAGCTCAGGCGCCACTTCTGGGGAAGGGCGCCATTGGTGGCATACGACCAGACGTTGCTTCCCCATGCCGCATGGCCACCGGCGACGTCAAGCGCCCTGCCCCTGGCGAGCGCGGACAGGAAGGTGTACGTCCCATCCGAGTTGCGCACGGCGATCCATTTCTGGGCCCGGCTTCCGTTCGACGCCCACTGCCGGACGTCCAC
>CALEGL010000149.1 GCA_937876495.1 uncultured Bifidobacterium sp. | reverse complement strand
TAATCAGCCAACGGACGATGGAGATGTTTGCCCCGCATGCGCGGGGATGATCCGCGACATACGAGCGCACGTCATGCGGCTGTAAAGTTTGCCCCGCATGCGCGGGGATGATCCTTATCATCAGTCACGGTGGAAGGAATACACGTTGTTTGCCCCGCATGCGCGGGGATAATCCGATTCACTATTCCCGAATACATTCCGTAGAGGTGTTTGTCCCGCATACGCGGGGATGATCCGATACTAATGTGACCGTCCCGGCCTGCGGTGAAGTTTGCCCCGCATACGCGGGATGGTTTAGGCTGGACAGTTTTCATAGATCGAGCTGGACTCAAGGAATTCTCGAAATTGTTTCAGAACTTTTTGAAAGCGAGATGCTAATAGAGTCGGGCTGATGATGAAGCGGTGGATACCTGGGATGGCGACATAGTTGGCATGACGAAGCCCGCAACTCTGCATACGTATATGGAAAACGGCATTCGAGGGAACCCGCGACGAGCCATTTATTGGCGAGAGTACCGTGCAGTACCTCACGCACCGGCCTTTGAGACCGGATATTCAAGCAATCGATGAGCTGAGAAATTCTGCAACCATGCGGTGGATCGGGATTCCAGAACGTCGGCGGGCGTGCATGTCGAATTGGCTAAGAGGGAGCCCTCCATCGACGGAAACAAACGAACAGTTTTCTCCGCAGCGAATGCCCAGAATGCCAAGCATCATATCAATGACGTGTTGGATATCCCTGAAGATCAGACATGATCGATTGTCTTCAAGAGCCTTCGTTCGACTACCACTTCGGGATAAGTGACAGTCTTGTCACATGGATGGCTGACCTTAGCGAGTAGGAAACATCGGAACCATAATCGTGAATGGGTGATGTGCGGTGAATGGATGACCTTCTGCGAAAGTCTGAATATCGGCGAAGTGCGGCTCGATCATTGCCATTGAGAGATGACGAATCAAGAGATCCCCAACAACTTCTGCACAGTTGTCTGTGTAGTGGCATTCGTCGTGACAAAACCGATTGTGACACGACAGCATCCAACTTGAGCGCGGACTTCGCCCTTTTTCTCATGCAGCTTTCGTTGGCGTTTGCTTTCCCCTCGGTTCGCTCAGACGTCGCGTCGTTTCAGTCTGCTGCTTCCGACGCGCTGCGATGACAAACCATGCCCCGGCCCCGGCAAGCGCCAGCGCTGCGACGACGGCGGCGAGGACTCCAGCACCCGTTGTTGCCATGGTGGATTCGAGGGACTTCAGGGGGGAGGAGTCGGCTGCCGAGGAGGGGGAGACGGTGGACGTGGTCGCCACCGGCGCGATCGTGCCTGCAGTTCCACCCGTCATGGATGCGGCCGTATCCTTCGTACCGGTGCCGGTTCCCGAGCTCGCTGTCCCGGTCGTGGAGCCAGAGGATCCTGACCCCTTGGCGATCGCTCCGTTGATGGCGGCGATGACCGTGTCCAGCTTCGCCTTCGCGGCAGCCAGGGCATCCTTTGCCTTGGTCAGCGCCTCGTGCGCGGTCTCCGCGGTCTGTTCGGCCTGCTTGAGAACCGCCTGCGCCTCGGCAAGCGCCTCCTTGACGGATTCCAGCGTCTGCTGCGCCTGAGCGAGTCGTGCCTGCGCGTCCGCGACGATCTGGTCGCGCACCGCGTCCGCCTTGGCCTTCGCGTTCGTCAGGGCGGTCTTCAGATCGGCGAGCTTCGCCTGGGAGATGCTGCTCTTCACGGCTGCCACCGTGGTTGTGGCGATGGTCCGGTTCAGCGCCGCAATGGTGGCCTGCGTGCTGGTGATCTGGGACTGCAGCTGCGACACCAGTGTCTCGGCCTGCTTGACCTGCGCGTTGTCGGCGAGCGAGGACTCCGCATCGTCAAGGTTCTTCTGGGCGTTGGCGACGGCCTGCTGAGCCGATGTCATGCGGTTCTGGGCTTCGGTGACCGTCGTCTGGGCGGCCGTCTTCGCCGCATCAGCGGAATCGGCCTTCGACAAGGCCGTGGCGTAGGCGGATTCCGCGTTGGCGACGGCCTGCTGAGCCTGGGCGAGGGCCTGTTGCGTGGAATCACCGGTTCCCGCCGCGCTCGCCAGGCCGGGGAAGGCCGCCATCATCATCGTGGTCGCGCACAGCCATGCGACGACGAACGCCCAGTGCGGCTTCCTGGAATTCCTGACCATGACCCCTGACTTCCTGCGTCCGTCGTCCGCCCGCGTCATTCGCATGCGTTGGCCCCGCCTCTCGCCATTTCATGCCCAATCCTAGTACGCCTGTCGTGGTGGTCTGTGAATGAAGAATCCGGGAGAGACACGATGGCGGAAGGAGTTCGGCACGAGAAGAGATGGAAGGCATGGGAAGAGGAGGAGAGGGGAAGAGAGGAAGAGCAATCAAGGAGGAGGGCCCCGGGGAGAGAAGAGGGGAAGAACCGGGGCCTGAGACATAGTATGAAGCGTTCCCATGGGCGGCGGGTTGGGGTTCCGCAGGAGTCTCGTTGGCGTTTGCTGGGGGATTGATGGGAGAGATGGTCCACAGGGAGCGGATGGAACGTTCCTTATCTCACCGTGTTCTGCGGCATCCTGTGGCATCCTGCCGGCGCCATCCCTGACGGCTATTCTTGGGGGGGCGATGGGGTTCGGGTCAGGTTCCGGCAGAACCCGTCTCCGGTCATGCAGGCTATGGCGGCCGTCCCCCACGCCGCCGCCGCCCACCCGCAGTGACACCGCGACGA
>CALEGL010000148.1 GCA_937876495.1 uncultured Bifidobacterium sp. | reverse complement strand
GCGGCCACGCGCACTCCAGGGACACCGGGCGCGGCCTTGGCCGGCGAGGGTCCGCCGAGGGCGGCGCCAGCCGCCGCGTCGAAGCCATGGAATGCCAGTGTTCCGAGGCTCATACCGCGCATCGTACACGCCGGGGGCCACGATTCCGTGACCCCGTCCGTCCCGCGGACGTCCCATGGCCGCTCCGGGGCCGGAGGCCTCGTCGAGAAACGCCCTGGAGCCCTGGCGCCCGGCGTCCATAGGGACGATCTGGCGCCAGGGCTCCAGGGAATGGGGCCTCGGACCGGCGGTTCTACTTCTGCCAGCCGATGTCCTCAGGACGGATGCTCGCGAATCCCGACACCCCGTAGTTGGCCAGACCCTTCTTGGTAGCCACGAAGCTCGCCGGCGTGGACACGGGGATGGTTCCGAACAGTTTCAGAGCCGCCTTCTCCGCGGTGTTCGTGGCCTTGACCTGGTCGTCGTACTCGGAGTAGTTTCCGGCCTTCTTGAGAAGGGCGTCGATCTTCTTGGTTCCGACGTACGTGAAGTTGCTCGGTCCATCGGAGGTGTACAGCTGAGGAGCCGAGGAGATGAACCCGTAGGCGCTGTTCGCCTCCCACGCCATGGGAAGCACCTCGTAGTCGCCGCCGGTGACGGCGTCGGAGAACTTGCTCTCGCTCTTGTTGACGACCTTCACCTTGATTCCGGCCTTCTTCATCATGGCCTGGTAGGCCTCGGCGAGCGCCTGCTGGGTCGCATTCGTGCCGAAGTAGGTGTAGGAGACCTGGAGGTCCCTGCCTCCCTTGGCGTAGTAGCCGTCGCTGCCGAGCTTGTAGCCGTCGGACTCGAGGGTCTTCTTGGCGTTGGCGACGCTGTAGTCGCCGCTGGAGGGACGGTTGTTCTCGTATCCCTTCTGGAACGGCGCGAGCAGCTCGGAGCCGGGCTGGGGCGCGTTCCATCCGAGACCCTTGTAGTGGATCTTGTTGTACGTGGACACGTCGAAGGCCTGGGTCAGGGCCTTACGGACCTTGACGTCGTTCAGAGGCGCGGACTTGCCGTTGTAGTTGATGACGTCGGTGTTGGTGCTGTATCCGAACCGCAGGACCGCATCGGAGACGCTGCGCACCGTCTTGACCTGGTCGCTGGTCGTCACGTCGCTGTCCGCGTCGATCTCCCCGTTCTCGAAGGCGTTGAGCTCCGCAGTGGTCGTCATGAGCTTGTAGACGACCTTGTCAAGCTTGGGCTTGTCGCCCCACCACTTCGGGTTGGGGGTGAAGGTGACCTGCGAGTCGCTGAAGGAGGAGACGATGTACGGGCCGGCCGCCCACTCGTTATGGGGGTTGTTCGTCCAGCCGGAAGTGAAGGTCTTGGCGTCGCCGGCCTTCGGATTCACGAGGTTCGTGAACACGAGCTGCCAGGGATAGTAGGGCGTCGAGTAGGTGACGATGACCTGCTTGGCGTTGCTGCCCTCCTTGACGCTTGCGATGCGGTCGAATCCGTCGGTGCTGGGCGGGTTGTAGTCGGTGTCCTTCCCGTTGCACGCGACCCAGGTCGCCTTGAAGGCCGTCCAGTCGATCGCGGATCCGTCATTCCAGGTCGCCTTGGGGTTGATGTCGTACTGGACCACCATGGGGTTCTTGCTCACGAGCTTCATGTCGGTGAGGTAGTCCTTGTTGACGGACAGGGTCTTGCCCGTGACATCGTTGCCCGTGGTGATCAGACTCGGCTGATACCAGCTCCACAGGGTGTTCATGTACGTGGTGTTGCCGTCGCTGCTGAGAAGGTTCCAGTTCGGCCCGATCTCGCTGATCGCCAGATTCAGCGTGCCTCCGTCCTTGACGTTGCTGCGCTGCTGCTCGTTGTAGTAGCCCTTGGTGGCCACGGGAGTCGGCAGGGCCCCCTTGTAGGAGGCCGGGATTCCGCTTGAAGGCTCCTTGTAGGTGGTGGTTCCCGCATTCGACGACCCGCCGCATGCGGACACGAGCATGCCCACCGCGGCCATGATGGCTACCGCGGCGGCCAGCCGTCCTTGTCGAGCTGTCATTTTTTCTCCTCTCATTGTCCCGGGGAATTCCCCGGGAGACCGACGGACGATGCCGCCCGCCGTTTCCTGCCATCGCACCGCGCGGTTTCCCGCGATCCGGTGACGACGACGTCTGTGCTTCCCCTCGTCGGAGCGTCGTGGGGCCGATGCCGCGCCCATCACGAGACGCCATCCCCGACGGAGGCGAAATGGCATGCGACACGATGGTCATGTCCCGCCGCGTCGCCGGCGACGGCGAGCCCGGGACGCTCCTGGAGGCACCTGCGACGGTTCTCGGGGCCGAGGGCTGCGAAAAGCGGGCAGCGCCCGGCGAAGGGGCATCCGGTGAAGGTCTCCGACGGGCTGGGGAGCTCTCCCTGGAGGACGACATGGCTCCGGGTGCGTTCGATCCGGGGGTCCGGCACGGGGACGGCGGACAGCAGGGCCCGGGTGTAGGGATGCATGGGGTGGAGGAAGACCTCGTCCGCCGATCCGCTTTCCACGATCCGCCCCAGATACATGACGGCGATCCGCTGAGCCATGTGCCGGACGACCGACATGTTGTGCGCGACGACGAGATAGGCGATGCCCAGCCTGTTCTGCAGGTCCTCGAGAAGATTGAGGATCCCCGCCTGGATGGACACGTCCAGAGCCGACACCGGTTCATCGAGCAGAAGCAGCCGGGGGTCCACGGCGAGGGCGCGGGCTATGGCGATGCGCTGACGCTGCCCTCCGGAGAACTGGATGGGGAAGCGGTCGACCTGGTCGGGGTTGAGGTCGACCAGATGCATGAGCTCCTCGATGCGGTTCCGGATGCGGGTGCGGTCGAGATGCTGGACCCTCAGGGGCTCTGCGAGGATGTCGTAGACCGGGAGCCGTGGGTCCAGGGAGCTCATGGGGTCCTGGAAGATGTACTGGACCAGTCCGGCGAGCTCGCGCCGCCGCCTGCGGGAGAGGGACCGGTCCACCGTGGTCCCGAAGATGCTGATCGACCCCGCCTGGGGCGGCCGCAGACCCATGATCTCGCCGAGAGTCGTCGACTTCCCCGACCCGGACTCCCCGACGAGCGCCAGGGTCTCGCCCTCGCGTATCTCGAGGTCCACGCCGTCGACCGCATGGACCTCCCCGATGCGGCGCCGCAGGAACCCTCCCGTCGTGAGCGGGAACGTCTTCACCAGGCCTTTGACGTCGAGGGCGACGGCCCTCTTCTCCCGCGGCACCCCCTCGAACTTCGAGACCTCGCCCTTCCCGACGGAGAAGACGTCGGAGAAGGTGAGCCCCCGGTCCACGATCTCCCCGGTGCGGTGGCATGCGGTGAATTGCCCCGCCCGACCGGGCACCGGTCTCAGGGGCGGCTCCTCCTGCCTGCAGCGGTCGACCGCCATGGGGCATCGTTCGGCGAAGGGGCATCCCTTCGGCAGGTCGGCGAGATTCACGGGGGATCCCGGGATGGGGACCAGACGCCCGGACCGGCGCCGGTCCGGGCGAGGGACCGATCCGAGCAGCCCCATCGTGTACGGCATGGCGGGATGCAGGAAGATGTCGTCGACGGGAGCGTTCTCCACGGGCCGCCCCGCGTACATGACGATGATGTCGTCGGCGATGCCGGCGATGACCCCGAGGTCATGGGTGATGAAGATGACGGCTGCGCCGGTCTGGCGCTGCACCTTGCGGAGCACGTCGAGCACCTGGGCCTGGATGGTGACGTCAAGCGCCGTCGTCGGCTCGTCGGCGATGATGACGTCCGGGTCGTTCGCGATGGCCATGGCGATCATGACCCTCTGCCTCATGCCCCCCGAGAACTGGAAGGGATAGGACTTAAGCCGCCGCTCCGTATCGGGGATGCCGACGAGGTCGAGTAGCTCCACGGACCTGTCATGCACCTGCCGGGATGTCATGTCGGGGTTGTGGACGACGAGCGCCTCCCTGATCTGGTCGCCGATGGAGAACACCGGCGTCAGGGCGGACAGCGGGTCCTGGAAGACCATCGAGATCCCCCGGCCGCGGATCGCGCTCATGTCGACGTCGCTCATCCCCAGCAGCTCGCAGCCGTGCCAGCGGATAGACCCCTCCACGTGGGCGTTGCTGTCGAGAAGCCCCATGATGGCGAGCGAGGTCACGGATTTCCCGGAACCCGACTCCCCCACGATCCCCAGGGTCCTGCCGCGATGCAGGTCGAGATCCAGCCCTCTGACGGCATGGACGGTCCCCGCCTCGGACGCGAAGGAGACCGTGAGCCCCCGGACGCTGAGGACCGGCTCGTCATCGTCAGGTGATCCCGTCGGGCGGGCGAGATCCTCGTCCGATGCCTTGGTCATGGCTCCGCTCCGTTCCGTGGTCGTCGCTTCGGTCATCCTTCAGCCCTCCCTGCCGAGCGCGAATACGGGTCGATGGCGTCGCGCAGCCCGTCGCCGATGAGCTGGACGGAGAAGGTGAGCAGTATGAGGACGAGCGAGGGGAAGAGCAGCACCCAGGGGGCGGTGAGTATGACGTCCTGCCCGTTGTTGAGAAGGGTCCCCAGCGAGGTGTCCGGGGCCTTGATCCCCAGGCCGAGGAAGCTCAGGGCCGTCTCGCTGTTCACGGCGGCGACGACGCCGAGGACGGTGTTGATGACGAGCACGGATCCGACGTTGGGGATGAGATGGCGCAGGATGATCCTGAAGGACGAGACGCCCATGTACCGGGCGGCCCGGATGTACTCCCTCTCGCGCAGGCTCAGCGTCAGCGTCCGGAGGGTCCTCGCGTAACCGACCCATCCGAACGCCGTCAGGCCGAAGATGAGCCAGAGCCAGTCGTTGCCTCCCGACGACCCCCCGATGATCAGCGCGATGAGCAGGAAGGAGGGGACGACCAGAAGGGTGTCGAGGATCCACATGCCGATCTTCTCGACGATGCCCTCGAAGTAGGCGATGGCGGTCCCCACGAGGGCCGCGATGATGGTGATGGCGATGGAGCTGATGAAGCCGATGGACAGCGACCGTCCCAGACCCCGGATGATCAGGGCGTAGAGGTCGGATCCCCCCGTGGTGGTCCCGAGCCAGTGCTCCGCGCTGGGCGGTTCCGACAGGGACAGGAAGTCGGGCTCGTCATAGCTCCATCTGCCGAAGCGTCCGCCGAACACCGCGAAGAACACCAGAATCCCGAGCATGACGAGTCCGACGACCGCGGAGGGCCGCCGCATGAAGCGGCGCACGTACAGCGTCAGTCGTCCGGTGCGTTTGAAGCCTGTGTCGCGCGACATGCCATCCCCCTCAGCTCAGACGGATTCTGGGGTCGATGCACGCCGAGAAGATGTCGGCGAGAAGCGCGCCCGCCAGGGTGCATGCCCCGCCGAACGCGGCGATGGCGACCGACCCGTTGATGTCGTTGTCGTTGATGGTCTGAACGAAGTAGCTGCCAAGGCCGTTGATGGCGAAGACGGTTTCGGTGATGACCGCCCCGGTGAATATCCCCGCTATGGAGAACGCGACGTCCACGGCCGTGGGAATCAGCGAGGTGCGGAGCGCGTGCCTCCGGATCGCCTTGTTCAGGGTCAGCCCCTTGGCCCGGGCTGTCCGCACGTAGTCGGCGTTCATGGTGTCGAGAAGATAGGTGCGCTGCGTGAGATGGTATCCGACCATGCCGGGGATGGTCATGACGATGGTCGGCAGGACGAGATGCTGGAGGAAGTCGGTCACCCACAGGAGGGGGTTGCCGCCGCCGTAGGAATGCAGTCCGGTCACGTAGAAGATGCGCTGGCCGAGAAGGTTGTTCGCGCTGATCGCCAGGTAGACGACGACGAGAGCCAGGACGGCCGTGGGGACCACGAGGAAGAAGGTGGCGAGGGACCCGAGGGCGCGGTCCTGCCACTTGTACTGCCGTATCGCCGTGTACACGCCGATCCCCACGCCGAAGACGATCGATAGGATCGTCGCGATAGTGACGAGCTGGACGGACGCCCAGATGCGGGTGGCGATGGCAGGACCGACGGGCGCCTGCTCGGGGCTCAGACCCCAGTTCCATTGGGTCACGATCCCCCGGAGCCATCTGGCGTACCGAAGCAGGATGGGGGGCCTGTCGTTGATGTTCGCCATGCCGGGGGCAGG
>CALEGL010000147.1 GCA_937876495.1 uncultured Bifidobacterium sp. | reverse complement strand
CCCCCGAGACGCCCCCGCCGCCATTGGGACGTGGCGCGCATCCTCGCCCATCCCGGGCGTCTCACCGTCGTCTACTTCGCCGTGCTCATCGTCGTGATGACCCTGCTTCTGCTTCTGCCCGCCTCCACTGTCCAGGGCACGTCCACATCCCCGACGGTGGCGCTTTTCACCGCCGTGTCGGCCCTGTCCACCTGCGGCATCGCCGTGGTGGACACGGCCTGGCACTGGACGCTGTTCGGACAGGCGGTGATCCTCCTGTCCGTGCAGCTCGGCGGGCTCGGCGTCATGAGCTTCGCCTCGATGATCACCATCGCCGTGAACCGCCATATGAAGGCCTCCCAGCGGCTGCTCACCGCCGAGGAGCTGGGGACCACACGGCTCAGCGAGATCCGGGACGTGCTCACGCTGATGGCCGTCACCGCCCTGGGCATCGAGCTCGTCACCTTCCTCTCGCTGCTTCCCGGACTGTGGCGGACGAACAAGGGCGACGCCGGACTGACCCTATGGCAGGCGCTGTTCTTCGCCGTCGCCTCCTACAACAACGCCGGCTTCACCCCGGACGGCGCCGGCCTGCACGTGCGCAGCTGGGCGGTGGGTCTACCGATCCTCCTGAGCGCCTTCGCAGGGACTCTCGGATTCCCCGTGCTGCTCACCCTGCTGAAGGCGGCGCGCCGCCGGATCCCGCCACGCCGCTGGCCCCTGCACGCGAAGATCACCCTGGTGACGACCGGATGTCTCGTCGTCTCCTCCCTGGTGTGGTTCCTGGCCGTGGAATGGGACAATCCCACGCTGTTCCGGGACGCCGACACGTCGACGAGGCTCCGGCATGCGCTGGCCGCGGCCGTCATGCCCCGCACCTCCGGCTTCGACCCCTCCTGGGTGCCTCAGGTGAGCGAGCCGACCAAGGTGGTCATGAGCGCCCTCATGTTCATCGGCGGCGGCAGCACGTCCACGGCCGGAGGCATCCGCGTGACGACCTTCGCCGTGGTGCTTCTCGTCTGCCGGGCGGCCTTCACCGGGCACCGGGACGTCAACGTCTTCGGCCGGCGGCTGCATTCGCGCACGCTGATGACCGCGGTGAGCGTGACCACCTCGTGCTTCGCCCTCGTCTTCTCGGCGTCCCTGGCGCTGATGCTCATGACGGGCTGCCGGCTGACGAACGCGCTGTTCGACGCCTGCTCGGCCTTCGGCCTCGGAGGGTACACCACGGGCGTGGTGCGGGCCGACGAACCGGGCGCCATGATGCTTCTCGCCGCGGTGATGGTGGTGGGGCGGCTCGGCCCCATGACCATCGCCTACGCCATCAACAGGCCGTCGCTCACGGAGCCGGTGCGCTATCCCACGGAGTCCATCGCCGTGGGATGAGGAACCGCCGGAGCCGGGTACACCAGGCCAGGAGGACATCGACAGGGATTCGAAAGGACGGATGACATGGGCAGGGGCAATCGCAGCGTGCTCGTCGTGGGGCTCGGACGCTTCGGAGGGTCCGTGGCCTCGACGCTGGACTCCCTCGGACAGGACGTGCTCGCCGTGGACAGGGACGCGGAGCTGGTCAACCGCTGGTCCTCGGTCATCCCCACGGTGCAGGCGGACTCCACGGATGCGCTCGCGCTCGAGAAGCTGGGGGTGAAGGACTTCACGACGGCCGTCGTGGCCATCGGCGACAGCGTCGAGGCCTCGGTGATCACCACGGGGAACCTCCTCGACGCGGGACTCACGGACATCTGGGCGAAATCCGTCTCACGGGAGCATGCGCGCATCCTCGAACGCATCGGGGCCCGGCACATCATCAACGCGGAGACCGACGCCGGCAACCGCGTCGGCCATCTCATCTCCGGCGACTTCCTCGACTACATCGAGATCGAGGGCCCGCACACGGTCGTGAAGATCCGCACGCCGGTCCATGCGGCCGGGCTGTCCATCGGCGACGCGAAGGTCCACGAGCGCTTCGGGGTGACCGTGGTGGCCGTGAAGTCCTCCGGTCGGGAGCTGGCGTACGGCTCGCGCGACCTCGTCATGCACCGCGACGACGAGCTCATCCTCATGGGCACCCAGGACCAGATCACCCGTTTCATGCGGGCCTGACCCGACAGCCACGCCAGTCGCGGGATGCGCCGGGCATGCGAACGGCACCGGACCGCCGTGGCCACGGCATCGGCGAGGCCGAGAAGAACGGGCGCGGACCGCGGGAACGAACCGCGGATCGCGGAACGCGACCCCTGAGCGGGCGGCGTCCGCCGCGCCACGGTGGACGACGCGCGGGTGAATCTGGTATTCACTGTGTTATGGAGATCGGGGACACTCATCCATGGGGGACTCGGGACATGTCCGCTCGCGTGATGTGGATCGCGGGCGCGGGGGTGATGGACGCATGGATCTGACCGTCGACGTCGGAGGCGTTCCGCGCGGCGCCTACGGCCGCATCGTCGTGAGAAGACGCGCCATTCTCGCCCCCGGCGTCGCCTTCCGACGCCTGGAGGTCCACGGCTTCCTGCGGTGCGGGGACCTGAGAGGCGGGGATGTGCTCATTCGTGCCGGCAGCATCGACTGCGCGGGGATCATGCGCGTGGAGGGGATCGGCGGACATGGCGTCCTGCACGTCGACGGGGACGTGCTGTGCTCACGGCTCGACCTCACCGGTGCGGCGAGGGTGTCCGGACGGGTGGAATGCTCTGGGGACGTGACGGTCACGGGTATGATGGAGGCCCTTGGGCCCGTGCATGGCCGGCAGGTGCGCGTCGACGGGGCCGTGAGGGCCCAGAGGCTGGAGGGGCTGGACGTCGTCGAGGTGCGTCCTCTGAAGGGCATTCTGCTGTCGCGCCCCGGAATGGACGGCTATCGGGAGGGCAGTCATGCATCGGAGGTCGCGGGGACGACGGTGCGACTCGTGTCGATGCGATGCCAGAGCGTCCGGGGACGCGAGGTGACGCTGGCGGGCGGAAGCCATGTGCACACGGCGCGCTTCACCGATAGTCTGACACGGGACTCCCGATCCTCCGTCCTGGTCGTGGACGGCGACAGAAGACGGGTGCGACGGACCGGATCTTAGACGGGGGAACCACCGTCTTCGGCACCGATGCCGACGCCGTCGGCCACCCGTCCGACCCGCAGATACAGAAGATACTCGACGTTGCCGTGCATCCCCTCGATCGGGGACGGAGCCACGCCGACGACCTCGAAGCCGTCCTCTGCGGCCGCGGCCACGACGGCCGCGACCGCGCTTCCCCTTAGCCGCCGGTCACGCACGCCCCCATGCCTGCCGCGCCGCTCTCCTCCGACCTCGCACTGGCGTTTCACTAGCCGCCCCCCCCCGCCGACGTCGTCCAGCTCACCGCGCACGCCGGGCAGCCAA